>JBEDFW010000017.1:0-4015 GCA_041174985.1 Actinomycetota bacterium
CCTCCGGTGCCGCCGACTCCACCAATTCCTCCGGTTCCTCCCGCTCCTCCGTTACCACCGTTGCCGACGAGGAATCCACCCGTTCCACCGTTGCCACCCGTTCCACCGGTGCCTCCGGTGCCTCCGGTGCCGCCGGCCAGACCGGCCCCACCAGTTGCCCCGGTCGCGCCGGTCGCTCCGATGACACCGGCTCCACCGTTGCCACCGTTGCCGATCATTCCGGCGTTGCCACCGTGACCACCGGCGAAACCGTTGCCAGCGTCGCCGAGAAGAGCACCGCCATTACCGCCGTTGCATGCGCCTGTCGTGCACGCACCTTCGTACGAGCTGTACGAGTAGCCCACGCCGAAGATCGATCCGGCGTTCGGGTTGGCCGCCGTCCCGTTCTCGACCAGAGGCAAGCCCTCGCAGGCTGAGAGCTGTTGCTGCGCGCGCTGCTCGTAGATCGCCACGACTTGGAACTTGTTGTTGGTCGCCGACACGGTCGCGTAGTCGTTGATCGTGAGCAACCATGGAGTGATCACGGTCTTGCATCGTGCGAGGCGAACGCTCAACGGTTCGGGCGCGACATTGAACAGCCAGACTGCCGTCAACACCGTGTTCGACGTGATCGTGAACGTGCTTCCCGCTGTTCGCATCGATCCTCGGCAATCCGAACCATCAACTGGGCGAGTGGTGCACCAAGCGAGGAAAGTGAAACCGGGTCGAATCAACGAAGTCGGTGGACCGACCACGGTGACGGTCGTTCCCGCCGCGTAGGAAGCCGGTGCTGGAACGGCGGCCGACGGACCACCGTTCGCGTCGTAGGTCACCGTGAACTGGCCCGAAACGACCGGAGTCGAAGGTGGTGTGACCGGAGACGGGGGAACCGATGATGATGGCGGAAGCGTCGGCCGGGGGTCGGCGATCGTCACGCGCGTGGAGATATTCCCGCGACGACACGATCCGGTGATCGGCCAACGCAGAACGCCGGTGGTGCCGTCGGCGCACAAGAGGCGCGTTCCGGGTCGCACCTCGGTGTGATTGGGTGGACAACCGGTCGCCGATCGAATCGATACGACCCGCGTCGTGGCCGCTGGGTTCAGCGAGGTGGAATTCCAACAGAGTCGTGGTGCCGGGTTCGTTGCCGACCAGACCGACGTCGTGCCATCACAGGAACGACCGGGAAGGATCCGAGACACTGCACCCGATGGGCTCACGCACACCGTCACCGGCGCGACCGCCGTGCGGGCGTTGGCGACCGGCGCCGATCCGCCGCTGACGACCATGATGAGGGGAACGAGAACGCAACTGGCGATCACACCTGCCCGCTTCGTCCACCTTTGCCCCATGAGATCGAGTCCTTTCGAGTTGACCCGTACTGTAGATCGGGCTGGATGAAGGATCTGATTCCGTGTCACACGGACGGAATCGGCCTCGAGCGACGGCGGGCTACTCTTCGCCCATGAGCGACACGACATCCCTGAGCGTGGAATTCCTGTTCCACCTGCACGCCACCCTCGACGCCCCGGTGGTGATTCCGAACGGGCCCAACGGCACCCGCGTGATCGTGGGGATCAACGGGGGAACGGTCACCGGCCCCAAGGTCAACGGAACGGTGGCCCATCTCGGGGCCGATTGGCTCACCTTGCGAGCCGATGGGACGGCGCAGCTCGACGTGCGGGCGTTGATCACCACTGACGACGGTGCATCGATCCACATGCGTTACCTCGGCGTCATGGCGCCGGGTGAGGCCGGACCGCGGATCATCACGGCTCCGTTGTTCGAAGCAGGTGCCGAGCAGTACACGTGGCTGAACGGCGTTCAAGCCGTGGCCATCGGGGCGCCGGGCGCCAACACCGTCGATTACGACGTGTATCGGGTTCTCTGACGAACCCATGGGGTCGTACCCGAAGCACGTCAATCACCAATTGGGTCCGATGACGTGCCCGGTCGATCTCGACTCGGTCGATCTCTTCGGCTCCGGTGCCCAAGAGCACTGGTACGAGATGTACGAGATCCTGCATCGGGATGCGCCAGTGCTGCGAATCCCCGGTGGTGGATTGCGTCCGGGGACCGATGCCTACGTGTTGACCAAGCATGCCGACATCGCCGCCGTGGTGAAGGACCCGGAGCGTTTCATCGTCATGGGTCAGCGGCGAGTGGGGGACTGGGCCGACGAGGGCTTGACGGTCGAGCAGGTGTACGAGAAGTCGCGCAACTTGATGACTGCATCGATGGTGTCGCTACGACCCACGCAGGAGATGTACATCAAGCATCGAAAGGAACTCACCGATCCGTGGGTCGGAACGGGTGCGCCTCGTCATCGTGAGATGATCACCGAGTTGGCAAACGATCTGCTCGACGAGTGGATCGACGACGGGTCCGTCGAGTTCATCGGTCGATTCGCTCGCCCGCTGCCGCAACGGGTGTTCGCCAAGATCCTCGGTTTTCCGTTCGAAGACATTCCGCGACTCGCGGCTTGGGGCGACGCCATCGTCATGCCGTTCGTGCACGGAACCGGTCTCAAGCACGAACTCACACCCGATCAGATCGCCGACATGCTCGCTCGACTCGAAGGTTTCCAGGAGTACGTCTACGAGCACGTGCGAGCCAAACGACGCGACCCTCAGGACGACATGGTGAGTTTCCTGTGCGACGTCCGCTACGAAGCCCTCGATCGCAAGCTCACCGACCTCGAGATCGCTGGCATCGTGCACGCCATGATCATCGGTGCCCTCGAAACGACCCAGTACGCCCTCGAAGAACAGGCGCAGTTGTTGTGCGAGAGTCCCGAACTCTTCGCATCGCTCCGTCACGATCGTTCGAAGTTGCGCGCTTTCACCGAAGAGAGTCTTCGCTTGCGGTCACCCACGCACGGTCTCTCCACGCGTATGACGTCGCGTGACGAGGTGTTCCAGGGGGTCGAGGTTCCGGCCGGCTCGTTGCTCCATCTGCGTTTCGCCGCCGCCAATGTCGATGCCGACGAATTCGAGTGTCCGTTCGATCTCGATCTCGAACGGGACGGGCTCACCCGACACCTGGCGTTCTCGGCCGGGCCCCGCGTGTGTCCGGGCGCCAACCTCTCGCGCATCGAACAACAGGTCGCGTGGGGAGTTCTGCTCGACCGTCTCGAGCGGATCGAGTACGACGACGGCAACGACTGGGTGCACCAGCCCGGAATCATGCTCGGCACGTTGAAGTTGAACCTGCGGTTCGAGAAGGCGAAGGAGCCCCTTGCTCTCGGCATCGGCCGCTCGTCCGGCTGATCCGGGACTTTTTGTGTCATATACGCTGTCACAATGAGTTCTGACAAGCCGGTGAAGTTGATCGACCACATGCGCGGTGTGCGCTACGGAGAGGTGCTCGCCGTCTTCGAACGTGATGGTGGCCTGCAGGCCGAGGTGTACGGAACGCAATTGCTGAACGATTGTCCGGCCGAACTTTGGGACACGCTCGTCGCCGACGACATCGCGGCCGAGATGGGCGCGTTGTACGTCAAGTTGAACGGGCCGCGCCACTGGGTGCTCGATGGTCTCGGTTCGAAGGTCGCGCCCATCGAGCCCGTACTGCGCGAGTTCAACGGACTGCTCATGCGGCGTATCGCCGTGGTCGATCTGGGGCAGGTGTCGGGTTCAGTCCCGTACACACGCCGGCACGTCGATCGTGGTGCGCAATTCTTCTGGGACGCCGGCACGAAGGTCTACGAACTCGTCGATGCGGAAGGCACGGAATACACGATGCAGGCGTTGTGCATCGGTGTCGACCCCACCATGAGCGACGAGGGTGCTCTCGACTCTCTGGGTGATCGCCTTGCTCTGCCCGATGGCTGGTCGTATCGGGTGCGGGTGCTCGATGTTGATGCCGTCAGCGACACCACCGGCAAGGTGGCTGTCGTGCTGCAGGACGAGTTCGAGAACTCCTACACCATCGTCGACTGACCGGACGGTCGACGACGCCACAGGATCAGGGTGATCCACGCGGCAGTGAATCCGCGCACCGTCCACGCCAGTGTCCGAACCAGGTCGGCGTTCAT
>JBEDFW010000018.1:0-7814 GCA_041174985.1 Actinomycetota bacterium
CAACACAAAAGGACAACCGCCATGAAGAACCTCACCAACAAGTCGATCAAGAAGGCCATCGTCGCCACCGTCGCAATGGCCGGTCTGATCGCCGGAACCGCCGCCTGCGGCGGATCGAACACCACCTCGGCCGAGGCCGAGAAGCAAGCCCTCGTCGAACTCCTCCTCGATGCCGCTCGCAACGGCGCATCCGAGGGTGACATCGCCGAGATCATCGCCGAGGCCGACCCGAACCTGATCGCTCAGGTCCTCCCCGAGGTCACCGACGAACTCGACGTCGTCGTTCCCGAGATGGGTACCGATGAACCGGCTGCACCGGAAGCGGGTGCACCGGAAGCGAGCGGCGAGATCGCCCCGGAAGAAGTCGCACCCGAGGCTTCGGCTCCGGAGGCCTCTGCCCCCGAAGCTTCCGCACCGGAAGCCAGCGCCCCCGAGGCTGATGAAGAGGCCGAAGAAGAAGGTGGCAGCGAGAGCGACTTCGATCTCGGTGACATGTTCCCTGGCATCGACCTCGACGGCTTCGACCCCGACTTCGACCTCGACATCCCGGAGATCACGATTCCCGATCTCTCCACACCCACTGTCACGGCACCGAACGTGGAATTCGCTTCCTTCTGGAACCGTGGCATGGTGACCGAAGCGTGGATCGTCATCAACGAAGGCAGCGGCCACGTGCTCTCGAACATCACGTCGGTGAAGCTCTCCTACAAGGTCGGCTTCATCTCGGTGATCAAGAACGCCGTGTTCGACGTCGAACTCGACAACAACATCTTCCGCTGGAAGGCATCGAGCACCAACATCCAGAGCGGAACCGATGTCACGATCACGGTGACCAACGCCTTCGGATTGACCGACACCTTCAAGGTGACTGCCGAAGTCAGCGCCCCGCTCTGATCGAACGACACACTTCTCCCCTGCCAGACAGTGGCGGTCCGGGTCTCCGGGCCGCCACTCTTGCGTTCCACCACAACGTCACCCCATCCCCCTGGTGATCTGGGTCCAAAAAACGACGCCTGGCGTCCGAATGCGGACCCAGAACGCCAAAGCGGGTGGTGGGGTCAGGCGAGGGCGGACTTGACGGCGGCGGCGATCGCCGCGCCGTCGGCACCTTCACCCACGCGCTCTTTCACCGCCTTGATGACGACGCCCATCGCCTTCGGACCACTCTGACCCGCCGCAGCAGCCTTGGCCACCTCCTCGTCGACCACGGCACGCAACGCCGCCTCGTCGATCGCCACTGGGAGGTACTTCTCGATCACGGTCAGCTCGGCGCGCTCCTTGGCGGCCAACTCGTTGCGACCCGCCTGCTCGTACACCTCGGCCGACTCGACTCGCTTCTTGCTCTCCGAACGCAACACTGCGATCACCTGTGCGTCGCTGAGCGTGATCGCTTCCTTGCCGGCAACCTCGGCATTCATCACCGCGGCCAACAACATGCGCAAGGTCGACTTGGTGAGATCGTCACCGGCCTTCATGGCAGTTGTGAGGTCGTCCTGCAGGCGGTTCTTCAGCGAATCGGTCATCTCCTCATTCTGTCGTCCGTGGCAACTGCACCCACGTGCATTTGCACGGCTAGCCTCTCCACACTGTGAATCAAGCCAAGACCCGCCTCGTCGCTCTGTCCCTTCTCGATCGCGCCTTCCGCAAACTCGAAGACGCCGAACTCCAGGGCCTCTACCAGGCTCTCGATGAAGAAGGTCAGGACACCATCCAGCACATCGTGGGTGTGAAGGGTCAGGGTCTCGACGACGCCGGGCTCCTGACCGCCGTGCGCGCCTGCGCGGCCAAAGGACGCATCAGCGGAGATCTCGAGCGTCTGTCGCTCGTTCTCACCGAGAGCTGCCTCGACGACTGCATCGAAGCACTCGGTAACGCCGCCGACGATCCGAGCGAAGGCCAATTGCTCGATGCGCTGCCCGATGTCGTCAAAAAGCACGGTCTCACGACCGCGCAGATCATGCTGGCCACCGTGGTGTGTGGCGAGGCCGTGGCCTCGCCGATCATCGTGCGCATCCTGAAGACCCACGACGACTACAAGTTGCCGCCGGCCGAGGCGATCACCACCGCACCCGTCGTGCTCGAGAAGGAAGACTCACCGGAGCGGGCCGCTCTGCGCGAGCAGCGCAAGGCCCGCAAGGCCGCCGAGCAGGAAGCGGCTCGCCGTCGACGCGAGCAAGCGGCCAACGCGAAGCGCCGCTGACGTCAGCTCGGTCGCAAGTCGGGATCGTCGGGCACGCCCGCGTCGAGTGGTACGCCCGTGCTGTTCAAGAACATCGCCACCAGGTGGTAATTGCCCACGGTCGCGATCACGTCGAGAACCTGCTCGGTGGAATACGCGGCCGCCAGCCCGTTCCATACGTGATCACTCAACGTCTGGTGCTGATGCAATTCGTCGGCGGCCGACAGGATCATGCGATCGTGACTCGACCACGAAGAGGCCGACGGCCCCTCCTTCACGGCTTCGATCTCGTCGTCGGTGATTCCGCAGTCCCGTGCGATCACCACGTGCTGACCCCACTCGTAACGTGACCGACAATTCCAACCCGTGCGCAGGATGAGAAGTTCACGATCACGCGGCGACAACGTGTTCTTCGACAACACGTGCGTGGCGAACACCAGCCAGCGCTTCAACATGTCGGGATGATTTCCGAGCACTCCGAAGATGTTGAGCGGATCACCTTCGGGTCCGTTCAGACCCTTGGCGAACAACTCCGACAGTCGCGGGTCGTCGGACGACCGCCTCACCGGGAGACGCATGCCATCACCTCTCGTTCGTGTCGGAGCAACTGTTCCTTGATCGCAAGACCACCACCGAATCCGGTGAGAGCTCCCGAGGTACCGATCACGCGGTGACACGGCACGACGATCGGTAACGGATTGCGGCCGTTCGCACCACCGACCGCGCGCGCTTTCTTGGCATCACCCAGACGACGGGCTTGTTCGCCGTACGAGATCGTCTCTCCGTACGGAATGGTGTCGAGAACCGTCCAGACCGATCGTTGGAACTCCGTGCCCTCGGGCTCGAGCGGCAGATCGAAGTCACGGCGAGTTCCGTCGAAGTATTCGGCGAGTTGCCGGACCGTCTCGTCGAGCACGGGCGAATCTCCGACCGGCACCGCCGCCCGTCGACCGTCGTCACCGAAGTCGACCGCCCGCAACCCGGTGGGCGAGGCGACCAGAACCAGGGGGCCGATGGGTGAATCGATCGTGCGCCGAATCAGTTCGGTCGAAGAATCGCTGGCCATGTCCCATCTTGGCCCAGACGTGAACTACGGGAAACGGCGACCTTCGTTGTACGGTACAAGTACCCCACTACCGAGTCTCCGATGACAGAAACCGCCCCCGCCCCCGAGCTCTCGAAGAAGCAGATCTACACGATCTTCGCCGGCGTCATGGCCGGCATGTTCCTGTCGGCCCTCGACGGCACGATCATCAACACCGCACTCGCCACCATCGTCGGAGAACTCGGCGGCGTGAAGTCGTACGCCTGGGTCGGCACCGCGTACCTCCTCACGTCGACGGCCGCCACACCGCTCTTCGGCAAGTTGTCCGACATCTACGGGCGACGACTCCTCTTCCAGGCGTCGATCATCACCTTCGTCGTCGGCTCACTCCTCTGCGGCATCTCCCAGGAGATGTGGCAACTGATCGTGTCACGCGGTCTTCAAGGCGTGGGAGGAGGCGGGCTCTTCTCGTTGTCGTTCGCCATCATCGGCGACGTGGTCGCGCCCCGCGAGCGTGGTCGCTACGTGGGTTTCATCACGAGCATCTTCACGGTCACGAGCGTGATCGGTCCGCTGATCGGTGGCTTCATCGTCGACAACACGAGTTGGCGCTGGATCTTCCTCATCAACCTGCCACTCGGCATCGCGGCGCTGGTGATCACCGATCGTGCACTTCGCCTGCCCTTCGTGAAGAAGGACCGCAAGGTCGACTACGGCGGTTCGGTTCTCCTCGTCGTCTCGGTGTCGTCGCTCATCTTGTCGCTCGCTTGGGCGAGTGAGGAGTACGGCTGGACGGCGGTAGCGACCATCGGTCTGCTCGCCCTCGCAGTGATCACCGCTGTCGTCTTCGTCGCCTGGGAGAAGCGAGCGACCGAGCCGATCATTCCGATGTCGATGTTCTCGATCGACGTCGTGCGAGCCGTCGTTCCGATGATGTTCCTCGTGGGCACCGTGTTCTACGGCACGAATGCCTTCCTGCCGCTCTATCTGCAGAGCGTCACCGGAGTGTCTCCCACCAACTCGGGTCTGCTGCTCACACCTCTCGCCATCTCGGTCGCCTTCTCGGCCACCATGATCGGCCGACGCACGTCGAAGACCGGCTCGTACAAGACCTGGCCGCCGTTCGGAACGATCGTCACTCTGGTCGCGCTACTGGTGTTGTCCACGGTCGGGCCCACCGACGGTTATCTCTACGTGGCCATGGCCGGATCGGCACTCATCGGCATCGGCCTCGGCGCACTCATGCCCACCGGAACTCTCGCCGTGCAGAACTCGGTGCTGCCCACCGAAATGGGAACCGCATCGTCTCTGGTCTTGTTCATGCGTTCGCTCGGCGGTGTGATCGGACTCGCGATCTACGGAGCGCTCTTCAACTCGCGGATCTCGGGACGTATCGACGAGAACCTCGTGCGTCGCCCGACCGCGATCGACGATCTGCCCGACGATCAGAAGCGTCTCGCCCTCGAGGTGATGTCGGATTCGATCAGCACGGTGTTCAAAGCCGCCATCCCCGTGATCATCGTGGCGATCGTGCTGGCTTTCCGAGTACCAGCTCGTCCGTTGCGTTCGAACTCGGCGATGCAACCGAATTCGTCAGCCGCCAACCACTGACACCGACGCGCGTCGTTCGTGCTGTCGAGTGGCCAACAAGGCCAGACCGAGCACGACGAAGACCGCCCCACCGGCGAAGCTCGCGCGCTTGCCCATCACTTCGGCGACGCCACCGAGCACGAGACCACCCGCCGTTGCACCGACTTCGAAGAACATGGTGAAGCTCGAGACCACAGCGACTCGCTTGGCATCGCTCGTGTCGCGCACGCTCATCGCGAGAAGCGACGGATAGAGGAACGACATCCCGAGCGACATGAATGCGGTCGCCAACCAGATGCCAGGTTCGCTCGCCCACGACGTCACCACGATCATGCCGATGAGCAGTGTCCACAAGGCACCGAGCACCGTGCGCCGTAATCCCCACCGTTCGGGCCAACGGGCGCCGACGAATCGCAGGATCACACAGACCACGCTGTAGAGAAAGAAGAACGGTGCCGAACCGGAAATACCGAGATCCTTGGCGTAGGTGGGAAGAAACGTCGAGAAGGCCGTCCACGCGGCAATGGCGGCGGCGAGAACGAAACCGGGGAACATCGCGTCGCGTTCGAGCCAGCGGGTGGGCTGTGGCGTCGGTTTGTCGCCCACCCATTTCGGAGCGGCGATCGACACCAGTGCGGCCAGACCGGCGGCGACTCCGACGAGCACGAACGTTCCGTCGAAGTTGCCGATGTCGAGACCACGTGCACCCGACGGCACGTCACCCAGAACGGCCTCGCCGAGAATCGGACCGATCGCCAGTCCGCCGAACACCGACAACGAGAGATAGCTCGCCGCCTCGGCGCGGCGGTGCGGCGGCGCGAGATCGACGGCGACCGTCGACGCACCCACGAACAGCGCGGCTTCACCGATCCCCATCACCGCTCGCAGAGGCAGCACTTGCCATGGCTCGGTCACGAGCACGAGTCCGAGACCACCGATGGCGCCCACCACGCCGCCGCCGATCATCAAGGCGCGACGACCCCAATGCACACCGACGAGAGTGATGAGCGGACGGGAGAGAACGGCCGCCACGCTGAACGCGACCGCCGAAATACCCACCATCGCCTCACCGGACGACATGCCGTTCTCGATGAAGACCGGAAGAACGGGAACGAGGATGCCCACGCACACGTAGTACGCGAGTGTCGCCCCCATCACCAGGAGGAGACGGGGGGTGACGATGCGATCGGTCAACTCGCCGACGGCTCCTTGGGCAGACCCAACACGCGCTCGGCGACGATGTTGCGCTGGATCTGACTGGTGCCGCCCCAGATCGTCTCGGAGCGACTGAAGAAGAAGGCCGACATCATCGGACTCACCGGGTATCCCGGACGACGCTTCTCACGCGCGACACCCGGCCACGACGACTCGGAGCCGGCGTTCACGAGCATCGACTCGGCACCGAAGATGTCGAGGGCCAACTCCATGGCTTCCTTGTGCATCTCGGACCAGAACATCTTGTTGGTCGCGCCGAGGGCGGCGACCCCGAGATCCTTCGAGCCGTTGAGCGTGGCGGTGAGCGAACGCAGACCGTTGATACGGAGGATCTGAATCTTGGTGTAATAGCGCATCAGGCGCTGACGAACGTCGGAGTGGCAGATCGTGCCGTTCTGTTCGGCCGTCTTCTTCATGAGGCGGTATTCCTCTTCGAAACGGCGGTAGCCCGTGGTGGCGCTCATGCCGCGCTCGAAAGCGAGCGTCGAGTTGGCGACCTTCCAACCGTTGTTCACGCCACCGACGACGTTGTCCTTCGGGCAACGGGCGTTGGTGAAGAACACTTCACAGAACTCGGCGGTTCCGTCGGGCTGCACGATGCCGCGCACTTCCACACCTTCTTGACGCATCGGTACGAGGAGATACGAGATGCCCTTGTGCTTGGGGCCGTCGGGATCGGTGCGCGTGAGCAAGAAGCAGTAGTCGGCATGGTGCCCGCCGGTCGTCCAGACCTTCTGACCGTTGATGATCCACTCGTCACCGTCGAGAACGGCCGACGTCTTGAGCGAAGCGAGATCGGAGCCCGAGTTGGGCTCGCTGAATCCCTGACACCAGCGCGTCTTGCCGTTCAGGATGTTAGGCAGGAATTCCTTCTTCTGCTCTTCGGTTCCCCACTGCAGCAACGTGGGTCCGACGAGGGTGTCACCGAAGAAGTCGGCACGCAGCGGTGCCTTCAGTCGAGCGAACTCTTCCGACAGCACCACTCCCTGCATCGTGGAGAGTCCCTTGCCGCCGTACTCCTTGGGCCACGTGGCGCAGATCCACCCGCCTTCGAACAACTTCGACGGCCACGTGTCGTTGAACGCCTTGCGATCCTCGGCCGACATCTCGAAGCCGGGCGTGCCCCAACCCTTCGGAAGATTGGTCTCGAGCCAGGTGCGAATCTCCTGGCGGAACGCTTCGGCATCGGAGGGGTAACTGAGTTCCATGACGTCATTCTCACCGACCCACCCGATGACCAGGCAATTCCGCCCGACCCAAATCTGAGGCACCGTTCACACGGTGTTCACACGATGCCAACAGACCCGACACGGGTTCTTTCTACGTTCGTCCCATGGACGCCCGCCCCGACGCCCATCTCGACACCGACCCGGTACTGAACGCCCAGGAAATGGCCGTTCTCCAGGTCTTTCTCGAGTCCCAAGGCCGAGTGATCAGCCGCGGCGAACTGTCGCGGCGGGCCGGTCTCGTGAGCGTGAACGCACGGCGATGCGACTCGATCCTGGTGTCGTTGCGGCGTGTGCTCGGGGCCGAATCGATTCGGACCGTGCGAAGTCGGGGCTGGATGCTCGAGCCGGCGGCCTTCGACCAGGCGCACCGACTGGTGGGCGACCGACCCGCTCGGTGATGGCTCGTCGCGGCGGACGAAGCAGTCACAGAGACGAAACATTCTCCAGACGGTCGCGAAACATGCGAGTTCTACGTTCGCTCCATCGGTGATGTGACAACGAGGTCCGCCCGATTCATCCGTCAGCGTCGACGGGCCCCTCATCAACCCGAGTCCCC
>JBEDFW010000019.1:0-2849 GCA_041174985.1 Actinomycetota bacterium
GCGTCGACGTCGACGGCGTGCAGTTCGGCGAGCACGTCGATGAGGTGATGTGATGCTCCCTCGCGCAACGACGGATCGAGCAGGGCGGCCTTGTCGGCGCTGTCGAGAACCTCTCCGTCCACGTGGCTCATCACGTAGAACGGTGCGTCGTTCACGTCGGTGTCGGTGCAGAGCCCCAATGCTCGAGGAACCGGGACTCCGGTTCGGCCGACGGCGGCGATGATGCGGTGTTCCCGCGCCATGTCGTGGGCGGTGGCCAGGACGTGACCGAGCGGCGGACGGCGCAGGACGTAACGCGAGCCCCGGGCGTCGGTGACCCGGAAGGTGAGATTCGACCGTCCGCCGGCGATCAGATCGAACACGAACGGCGCGGTCGCCCCGTCGATGTTGTCGACGAGCCACCGGCTCACCTTGTCGACGTCGATCCCCTGCACGCTCATCGCATCTCCCCCAGCGTCAACGGTAGTTGGCGAAGGGCGGGACCGTTCAGCCGGGACGGGTCACGCCGACGACCTTCGACCACGACACCGGCGTGAGACGAACGTTGCGGCCGACGCCGGGTGCATCGACCATCATTCCGCCCCCGACGTAGATGCCGACGTGCGAGATCGGGTTGTAGAAGAAGATGAGATCGCCCGGCTCGACGTATTCGACAGGAATGCGCGGTGACGACGCGAGTTGCCGTCGCGACTGATGGGGCAACGACACACCCGCTTGCTCCCAGGCCCACTTGGTGAGACCCGAGCAGTCGAAGCCACGCCCTCGATCGCCGATGCGTACCGATACTTCACGCCGATCTGACTGCGCGCCGCGGCGACGGCGATACCGGCGCGCGACGTGGTGGCCGGAATCGACGACGGATCGAATCGGTTACCACCCGACGAACTCGATGATCCCGATGATCCCGACGACGGTCGTTGGCTCGTGAGGTCGGCAGCTGCCGATGCAGCTGCGGCAGCAGCGGCGCGATCACGGCGTTGGCGCTCTTCGCGCAACGCTTGTCCGAGTTCACGCTCGGCCTGAGCCACGAGTTCGGTGTACTTGGCGATCTCGTCCTCGGCCTCGACCCGTGCCTCGGCGATCTGGTCGGCGAGCTCCTGCGTCCGCTCGAGATCGTCGGCCAACTTCTTCTCGAGATCCGACAGGTCGTCGATGAGCGCGTCGAGTTGGTCGGTGTCGGCCAGACCGGAGTTGAGAGCGATGTCGGTGAGGATCTGCTTCTGTACCGATTCGTTCGGACCGCCGCCAGCCGTGAGCAGACCCGTGATACTCCCGCCGCGGCCGCCGCTCGTGAACGCGACCACTGCCAATTCGGCGAGCACGTCACGCACTCCCCCGAGTTCGGCTTCCTTCAGGGCGATCGACGCCTGCGTGAGAGCGATCTCGTCGTCGAGACGAAGCTTGTCGTCCTCGGCCGCCCGTAGATCTTCGGACAGTCGGTCGACGTCTTCTTCGGCTTCTTCCAATCGGTCGGCCATCTGCTGCACCTTGCGGCGCGCATCGTCGACGTTGTCGGCACGCGCGATCTGGCTCGTCGAGGTCGCGAAAACCACGAAGGCGAGTGCCGCGAAACGGCGGATCGATGGTCGACTCATGACCTCGGGAAGGCTAGTTCCGTCGCTTTCCGAGTCGCCATCGGCCCATGTCACACGGGGTGACCTGGTGCTTCAACGCAGCGCGACGATCATTCCCACTCGATGGTTCCCGGTGGCTTCGACGTGATGTCGTAGGCCACTCGGTTCACGCCGCGCACTTCGTTGATGATGCGGCTCGCCATACGTTCGAGAAGTTCGTACGGCAGTCGCGCCCAGTCGGCGGTCATCGCATCGTCACTCGTGACGGCGCGAATGATGATCGGATGGGCGTACGTGCGCTCGTCACCCATGACTCCGACCGAGCGTATGTCGGGCAGGACGGCGAAGGCCTGCCAAATCTCGCGTTCGAGTCCGGCATTGCGGATCTCTTCACGCACGATGGCGTCGGCTTCCTGAAGGATGGCCACTTTGTCGGGGGTGACTTCACCGATGATGCGCACACCGAGTCCCGGGCCGGGGAAAGGTTGACGCCAGACGATCTCGTCGGGAAGTCCGAGTTCGTGACCCAGTCGACGCACTTCGTCCTTGAACAACGAACGCAACGGCTCGACGAGTTTCAGCGTCATGTCTTCGGGCAGACCACCCACGTTGTGGTGGCTCTTGATGACCGCCGCGGTGCCGTCGGCCCCGCCGCTTTCGATCACGTCGGGATAGAGAGTTCCCTGCACGAGAAATTCGGCGTCGGTCACGCCGCCCGTGTGTTGTTCGAAGATGCGGACGAACAATTCACCGATGATCTTGCGCTTCGTCTCGGGCTCGGTGACCCCGGCCAGACGTTCGAAGTATTGCGGACCGGCCTCGACGTGGATCAGTTCGATGCCCATGTTGCGTCGGAACGTCTCGACGACCTGATCGCTCTCACCCTTGCGCATGAGTCCGGTGTCGACGTAGACGCAGGTGAGTTGCGAACCGATGGCGCGATGCATGAGAGCGGCGGCGACGCTGGAGTCGACCCCTCCTGAGAGCGCACAGATCACCCGCTTGTCGCCGACCTGTGCGCGCACCGCGGCGATCTGTTCGTCGATCACCGATCCCATCGTCCACGACGGATCACAACCGGCGAGGTCGTGTAGGAATCGTTTCAACACGTTCGCACCGAACGGCGAGTGCACGACTTCGGGGTGGTACTGCACACCCCAGATCCGTCGTGTGTCGTTCTCGAGAACGGCGACCGGCGCGTCGGGTGTGGATGCGGTGGCGGTGAAACCGTCGGGAACGCGTGAGATTGCGTCGAAGTGACTCATCCACACGTCC
>JBEDFW010000020.1:0-23859 GCA_041174985.1 Actinomycetota bacterium
GTGTTCTGGGTCTGTAATCGGACCATATGTGTCAACTCTTGGACCCAGAACGACCTCATCTCGCCTGTTCGACATCACTTCGTTCCACATAGGGGCATGCATGTCTCACAACTCGATTCGATCGCTCAGCAACAATTCGGATTGATCACCTTCGATCAGGCTCGCCAGGTCGGGATCCAGCCTCGACAATGGACTCGGCTTCATGAGACCGGCATCCTGCGCGACATACACCCGAAGGTCGCTGCCCTCTTTGCCTACCCCGCTTCGATTCAGCAAAGGATTCTCGCGGCAACTCTCGGCATCGGAGGTCGACCCATCGCCTCTCACCGAACGGCAATCCAACTCTGGGGAGCCTGGGAGCCGTCAGACGAGGATTCCATCGAAGTGATAGTCGACCATCGACCGGGGGGACGCGACCTCGACGGTGTGATCGTCCACCGACCCCGCGACGTCAAAGACTTGGCACCAGTACGAATCGACGGAATTCCTGTCACCGTTCCCACGAGATCGCTGATCGATTTCGCCGCCGTGGCACCTCATGCACTCACCGCAGTGACCGAGCGCATGTTGCTCGCCGGAACGATTTCGCGCGATCACATCCGTGCCGCTGTCGCTCGTCACTCCAAACAGGGTCGCCGCGGAATCGGACCGGTTCGGGATTTGTTACGTACGTGGCCGTACGCCGACAAACCGGCCGAGTCGATTCTCGAGATGCGAGTCGAGCGCCTACTCGTCGCCAATTCACTTCCGCCACACGACACTCAGATCGAAGTCGGACCGTTTCGAGTGGACTTCGGCTGGCCCGAGTGGAAGATCGCTGGCGAGGTCGATGGCTGGGGAAAGTACGACATGTTGGAGAGGTTCAACGATCTCACCGACCGAGACGCCTACTTGCAAGTTCGCGGTTGGCTCGTTCTCCACTTCACGTGGCGGGACATCACGAGACGCCCTCAATCAGTGGTCAAGCGACTTCGAGAGGCGTTGTGGTCACGTGGATGGCGACACACCCCCGTGGTTCTGGGTCCATAACACGACGCTGGGCGTCCGATCCCAGACCCAGAACGCCAATAGCTGGGTGGGATGAGGTGGGATGAGGTGGGAGTGATTACTCCTGGACGAGTTCGATGAGGGTGCCGAAGGAACCCTTCGGATGAATGAAAGCCACCGTCGTGCCACGACTTCCCGGGCGCGGCTCCTTGTCGATGGGTGTCGCACCGGCGTCGATCATGGCCTTGAGAGCGACTGCACAATCATCGACGCGGTATCCGACGTGATGCAGACCTTCGCCGCGCTTCTCGATCGCCTTGGCGACGGGGCTGTCGTCACGCGTCGGGGTGAGCAGTTGCACGTAGCTCTCGGCCACCTTCAACAGCGCCTCTTCCACGCCGTCACGTTCGACGACCTCGCGGTGATCGACCGTCGCGCCGAACGCGCGCTGGTAGTAGTCGATGGCCGCCTCGAGATCCTTGACGGCGATGGCCACGTGGTCGATTTCGGTGAGAATCATGACGTCAGCCTGCCACGGGTTCTCGTCAGCGACGGAATCGAGTGAGATTCTCTTCGCCCACTTTGGCGCGGAGTTCGGGATCGGTCACACCGAGTCCCTCCTGCGGCGACAGACACAGCACGCCCAACTTGCCCTCGTGCATATTGTGATGGATCTGATAGGCGGCCTCGCCCGTCTTGTCGAGCGCGAACGTCTGACTGATCACCGGATGGATCATGCCCTTCGCGATCAGACGATTGGCCTGCCACGCCTCCTGGTAGTTGGCGAAGTGGCTTCCGACCAATCGCTTCAGACGCATCCAGAAGTGTCGGTTGTCGAACTCCATCATGAACCCACTGGTGGCCGCACAGGTGACCACGGTGCCACCACGCTTGGTGACGTACATCGACGCGGCGAACGTGGATCGGCCCGGATGTTCGAACACGATGTCCGGATCCTCGCCGACGAGATCACGGATGTCGGAACCCAGACGACGCCACTCGGACTCGTCGTGCGTGTGTTCGTCCTTCCAGAACTTGTAGCCAGCGGCCTTGCGGTCGATGATCGCCTCGACACCCATGTCGCGCAGGATCTGCGCTTTCTCGGCGTTGGAGACCACGCACACCGGAATTCCGCCGCCGTTCAGCACGTACTGCGTGGCGTAGGCGCCGATTCCACCTGTTGCACCCCAGATGAGGACGACGTCGCCTTGCTTCATCGCCGCACCGTTGGGCGACACGAGCATTCGATAACTCGTGGAATTGCAGAGCGCGTTGACGGCCGCTTCCTCCCATGTGAGATGCGGAGGCTTGGGCATGAGCTGATTCGCCTTCACGACCGACAGATCGGCGAGTCCACCGAAGTTCGTCTCGTAACCCCAGATTCTCTGGTTGGCTGCGAGCATGGAATCGTCGTGCGCCGTGTTGTCCTGGTCGTCGACGTGATTGCAGTGAACCGTCACGTGGTCACCGGGCTTCCAGAGTCGTACGGCCGAGCCGACCTTCACCACCACTCCGGATGCGTCGCTACCGATCACCTGATACGGCTGATCGTGCCGTTTGGCCCACGCACTTTCACGCGCGAGTCGCTTCATCGGGCCGAACGTCGAGACCGGTTCGAAGATGCTCGACCACACCGTGTTGAAGTTGATGCTGCTCGCCATGACGGCGACGTACACCTCGTCGGGTGCGAGCTCGGGTGTGGGAACGTCACCGATGTGGATGCTTCGGCGCGGGTCCTTGTCGGACGAGGCGACACCTTCGAACATGCCGGTGTCCTCGGCCCGCACGAAGGCCGCCCGGTAGTGGTCGGGAACCGGCAGAGCGGCGATGGCGGCCGAATCGGCTCCGGCGAGAATGGCGTCACGGATCTGGTCCATTCGCTGAATATAAGTCACCTGGTTACTCGCGAGTAGGTTCGGACACCGACACCCGTCACCCGTGCTCTCCGCACCCGCTCGAAAGGCCCGTCATGCCTGGTTCCTACATCGTCGCCGGCGCCCGTACTCCCATCGGCAAGATGAGTGGCGCCCTCGCTTCGTTCTCCGCTGCCGACCTCGGTGGCTTCGCGATCAAGGCCGCGCTCGAGCGCGCTGGCGTCGCTGGGAACGAAGTCGATCACGTGATCATGGGTCAGGTTCTCATGGCCGGACAGGGACAGGTCCCGAGTCGTCAGGCCGCCGTCAAGGCCGGAATCCCGATGAACGTTCCGGCCGTCAACATCAACAAGGTGTGTCTGTCCGGTCTCAATGCGATCTATCTCGCCGACCAGATGATCCAGGCCGGCGACGCCGACATCGTGATCGCCGGTGGCATGGAGAGCATGACCAACGCTCCGTACCTCGCCGACGGAGCGCGTGGCGGATTCCGATACGGCAACACCGAACTTCGCGACGCGATCATCGCCGATGGATTGTGGTGCGCCTTCGACGCCTGTCTCATGGGACTCGGCACCGAGCGTTACACCGGTGGCGGAATCAGTCGTGCGGAGCAGGACGACCTGGCCATGAAGAGCAACCAGCGCGCCGCAGCGGCCGTCGACAAGTTGGCCGAAGAGATCGTCCCGGTGATCATTCCGCAGCGCAAGGGTGACCCCAAGGTGGTCTCGACCGACGAAGGCGTGCGTGCCGACACCACCATGGACACCCTCGGCACGCTCAAGCCGGCCTTCGACAAGGAAGGAACGATCACGGCGGCCAACGCCTCGCAGATCAGCGACGGTGGTTCGGCCATGGTCATCATGAGCGAGAAGGCCGTGAAGGCGCGAGGTGTGACTCCACTCGGCCAGGTCGTCAGTTACGGCATGGTCGCCGGGCCCGACAGCGCGTCGCTTCTCACCCAGCCGAGTCGCGCGATCCTCGCCGCCCTCGGCAAGGTCGGGATGAAGGTGAGCGACATGAAGTTGTTCGAACTCAACGAAGCCTTCGCTGCCGTGGGCATCGCCTCGATGCGCGACCTCGGCATCGCCGACGACATCGTCAACGTGAACGGTGGGGCCATCGCCCTCGGCCACCCGATCGGAATGAGCGGCAACCGCGTCGCTCTCACCTTGCTCCACGAACTGCGTCGCCGCGGCGGCGGAGTCGGAGCGGCCGCCCTGTGCGGTGGTGGCGGCCAGGGTGACGCCATCATCCTGCGCACCGTCTGATCGTGTCGGCAATCACCCCAGGTCAGGGGCGAATTCAGCCTGGTCTTTGACCCGGTTTCGTCACTTTCGTAACCTGATCGTCATACAAAGACGGGGGTCAAACTCGCTTTGTGGCTCCGAGGCACCGACTCGGTCCTGACTCTTCCGCCCGCGGTCAGGTCCGACAGGTGCCTCGGACCGCGTCCGGGGTCGAATGACTGGCTCAGTCGTCGAGGCGGCGTCGACCGCTGATCGCCCGCCCCAGGGTCAGCTCGTCGGCGTATTCGAGGTCGCCGCCCACCGGGAGGCCGGAGGCCGGACGGGTGATCGTGATACCGAAGGGTTTGAGCAAACGGCCGATGTACTGCGCGGTGACCTCACCCTCGGTGTTGGGGTTGGTGCACACGATCACTTCCTTGACCTCTTCCTCGCCGACCCGCATGACGAGTTCGCGCATCTTCAACTGATCGGGGCCGATGCCTTCGATCGGATTCATCACACCGAGCAACACGTGATAGCGACCCTTGAACTCACCAGTGCGTTCGAGCGGGATGATGTCGCGACTTTCTTCGACGACACAGATCACCGATCCGTCTCGACGCGCATCGGCACAGATGGGACACAACTCGTCGTCGGCGAAGTTGAAACACTTGCTGCAGAATCGCACCCGTTGTTTGGCATCGGAGATGGCGGCCGCCAATCTTTCGACGTCTTCGGCCGGCAACTTGAGCAGATGGAACGCGATGCGCTGAGCCGAGCGCGGCCCGATACCCGGTAGTCGACCGAGATGATCGATGAGGTTCTGTACGGGAAGGGTGTACGTGGACGCCACGGCTGGAAACTCTCTCAGGAGTCTTTCGTGATGAACTTGGCGTCGGGAAAGGCTTCGAGAAGTTCTTGTTCGGCCGACTTGCTGGTGGCGGTCGGCAGGGTGGCGATCTCTTCGGGACTCAGTTCGTCGTCGTCGACGGGCTCGGTGACCTTCTTGCGTCCCTTCGGTGCCGGTGCTTCCTCACGCACCTCGATGTCGACCTTGCACGGCTGACCGGCCACGTAGCGGATCGCCTTGGCGAGATCGTCGAGATAATCGCGCACGCGTTTGGCCGCGTGTTCGTTGTCGACCACCAACACGACCGAATCGCCCCGCACGGTCGGTTTGGCCATCTGAGCGACGGCTCGGCGCATGCCCACGAGATTGGCGACCACGCCGTCGTTCCAGTTGTTCACGACGGCATCGAGTGACCCACCACTCGGGACGGGTGCCGCCTCGACCACCGGTGCGGCGGCGACGTCGGGGGTCGGTGCTTCGACCGAAGTCGCGGGACGAGGCGTGGAACCCGACGAATCGCGACTCGCGCGACCACCGAGAACGGCACGCCCAGTGGCCGGATTGACCGGAGCCGGCGTGACAGCACGTTCGGCCATCTCACGTTCGAGTTTTTCGACTCGTCCGAGCAGCGCATCGATACCCGTGTCGAGTTGACGATGCACCAGTCGAACGAGGGCGACTTCGAGGATCACCCGCTGGTCGGGTGCACCACGCATGTCGAGAAGAGCCGCACCGAGAGTCTCGATGACTTTCACGATGCGGGCGGTGCCGAGTCGACGGGATTGATCGGCCAGAACCTCGGCTCGATGCTCCTGGACCTGCACGAGTTCGGGTGCCATCTGCGTGAGGAAGCAATCGCGCAAGTGGCGCACCAGGTCGTCGACGATCGTTCGCGGGTCGCGTCCGTGATGCACCGTGCGAGCAACAGCGGCGAGCAGACGGCCCGGCTCGAATTCGATCAGTGCTTCGACGAATTCGTCGACCGGGGTGACCTCGTCGAGCACGCCACCCGTTGCGGCGAGGAGTTCGAGGGCCGACAGAGTGTCGCGAGCCGATCCGCCACCTTGACGCAACACTGCCTCGAGACCTCGATCGTCGAGGGCGATTCCGGCGTCGGACGCCACCCAACGCACGTGCTTCTCGAGATCGTCGACCGGAAGAAGATGGAACTGCAGATGCTGGGTGCGACTGCGGATCGTCTCGGGAACCTTCTCCGGGTCGGTGGTGGCCAGCACGAACACCACGTGCGACGGCGGTTCTTCGAGGGTCTTCAAGAGAGCCGCCGCGGCCGGCGCCGTGAGCTGGTGCACCTCGTCGAGGATGTACACCTTGTGACGCCCCGGTGATCCGAGGGCAGCAGTGGCGATGATCTCGCGGATGTCTTCGATGCTGCGGTTGCTAGCGGCATCGAGTTCGATCACGTCGAAACTGTTGCCCGCTTGCACGGCGACACACGACGAACACGAGCAGCACGGTTCACCTTCGACCGTTGCTTCGCAGTTGAGGACCTTGGCGAGAATGCGGGCCGTGGTGGTCTTGCCGGTACCGCGCGGTCCGGAGAACAGATAGGCGTGTCCGACCCGGTTGTTGGCCACGGCGTTCTTGAGGGCCCGAGCGACGTGATCCTGACCACGCAGTTCGTCGAAACGCTGCGGCCGGTAGCGCCGATAGAGCGCCTGATATTCGGTCGATTCGGCCATCACTCGACGACTCTACTCAGGGGGTGAAACGGGGGAATGCCCCTGATCGGACCGGTGTTGCCAACTACCGTGGAGACCGACCATGGGCCGACTCACGATGACCCGTCCGTTCGTCGTCCGCCTCGTCATGTCGGCGACGATTCTGATGACTGCTTTCATTGCGACGTTGTCGGCGTTCGCCTCGTCGGCTTCCGCCGAGACGAGCCTCGTGTCGTCCACTCCCGCTGACGGCGCCGAACTCACGACGAGTCCCACACAGATCGTGGTCGTCTTCGACGAGGCGGTGCCGCCCAATTCGGTGGTGCAGGCGGTGTGCAATCAGCAGCCCGCTCCGCTCGGAGCGGTTCAGGTCGGAGCCGACGGCATCTCCATCAGCGTCCCGATCGTCGGCACCCTTCCGGTCGGCACGTGCAACGTCACCTATTCGGTGCCTCAACCCGACGGCAAAGTGGCAACCGGTGGCTTCTCGTTCGAGATCCTCGATCCGGCGTCCGGGGCCGTCGGCACATCGGGCACCGACCCCACCGACGGAGGCAATCTGGCGAGTGATCCGCCTCCGGTCAGTGGTCCGCTCGGTCTGGCTCGCCTCGTCTCGTATCTGGCCCTCGCCGCACTCTTCGGTGGAGCGATGTTCATCGCCTTGGTGTGGCCCGAGGGCGTCGACGACATGCACGTCCCGCGCTACCTACGCGTGGCCTGGATCCTCTCGCTCGTCTCCACCTTCTTCGTGGCCGGACTCACCACGAGCCTCACCACCGGCAAATCGGTCACGAGCGCTCTCGTTCCCACGTCGTGGATGGAGTTGGTCGACACCGGGTCGGGCGCAGCGGTCGTCCTTCGCTTCGTTCTCGTCGCCGTGTCGTTCTCGATCGTCGCTCGTCCCGAACGGCTCATCGATCCGGCCACGCAGTTGATCTCACTCGCTCCATCCGGACTCGCCGTCGCCACGCTCGCCTTCACGCGTGCGACACCCGATTTCTCGATCGTCGGCACCGTGTCGGGACTCGCGCACAACTTGTCGGTCGCTCTCTGGATCGGCGGACTCGCCATTCTCGTTCAAGCCGTTCTCGTCGCACCGGGCGAAGAAGACCTCGTGCACGCCGTGCGCGGTTTCACTCGACTCGCACCTGCCTTCATCACGGTGGCCGTCGTGTCGGGAATGATTCACTTGTATCAACTCGACGGTGGCGCGATCCTCTCGAGTCGCCACGGCCGACTCATCGTGTTCAAGTCGATCGGAGTGGCCGGCATGGTCTACTTCGGAATGTTGACGCGACAGGTTGTCGCGACTCGTTTGCGAAAGGCCAAGTCGCTCAACGCCAAACTGACGAGCAGTCTGCGCCGTGCCGTGGCCACCGAAGCCGCCATCGGTGTGTTCGTGCTCGCGATCTCGGCCTGGGCCGTCGCCACTCTTCCCGATCGCGTCACGCCACCCGGGACCGATCGCACGAAGTACGCGTACGTCGGTGATCGTTCGGGCGGAGCCTTCGACGTTCAACTGAAGATCACTCCTGCACAAGTCGGACTCAACGCGGTGCGCATCGACGTGTACTCCCCCGAGAGCGATCTCACCGATCTCACCATTCAGTTCAATCCGCCCACGTCCGACACGGCGAGTGTGACGTTGAACGTTCCCCTCGACGGAGCCGGTGCCGCGCGCCTTCCACTCACCGAGGGAATTCCGTTCGGAGTGGCCGGACTCTGGAACGTCGTGGTCACGGGCAACGGACCCGATGGTCCGCTCCCATCGGTCACGTATCCGGTGTCGGTCACGGGAAGTGACGGTGTCGTGCCCGAAACTCTCCCCATCTCGACCACGATTTCGAGTGGGGCCACGACGGGTTCGGTGGTCGCCGGGACGGTCGCATCGGGAACAGCGGTGACCGTGCCGATGACCGCATTGGTGCCCATCGGTCAGACGGTCGCCCCCACTTCCACTCCGTGACCTCGGGGTGAACCCGAAAACAGAGGGTTGGGATGGGGAGGCCGAGTCCGGTGAGGGCTAGCGTTTCCGCCGTGACCTCTGGCAACCCGATGCACGAAAAATTGGACGACCTGCGCGACCGCAAGCAGCAGGCGTTGCAGGCCGGCTCACCCCGCGCCGTCGAGCGTCAACACGAGAAGGGCAAGATGCTCGCCCGCGAGCGCATCGACTACCTCCTCGACCCGGGTTCGTTCCAGGAGCTCGACATGCTCGCCCGTCACCGCGCGCACGCCGCTGGTCTCGAGGAGCGTCCGTACACCGACGGCGTGATCACCGGCTGGGGCACCATCGAGGGTCGCAAGGTGTTCGTGTTCTCCCAGGACTTCACCGTGTTCGGTGGTGCCCTCGGTGAAGTCTTCGCCGAGAAGATCCACAAACTCATGGATCTCGCGCTCAAGGTCGGCGCTCCCGTGATCGGACTCAACGACGGCGCTGGCGCCCGTATTCAGGAAGGTGTCGTGTCTCTCGCCAGTTACGGCGGCATCTTCTATCGCAACGTGCTGTCGAGCGGCGTGATTCCACAGATCTCGGTGATTCTCGGACCCTGCGCCGGTGGCGCGGTGTACTCGCCGGCCATGACCGACTTCATCTTCATGGTGCGCGAGTCGAGTCACATGTTCATCACCGGACCCGACGTCGTGAAGACCGTGACCGGTGAAGAAGTCACCCTCGAAGAACTCGGTGGCGCCATGAGCCATGCGAGCAAGTCGGGCGTGGCCACGTTCGTATCGGCCGACGAGAAGGCCTGTCTCGACGACGTGCGCTACCTGGTGTCGTTCCTGCCGCAGAACAACATGGAAGAGCCGCCCACCGTCGATTCGGGAGACGACCCCGATCGTCTGTGCGAAGACCTGCGCGACATCCTTCCTCCGTCGCCCAATCAGCCGTACGACATGAAGAAGGTCATCATGTCGGTGGTCGATGACGGCGAATTCTTCGAGTACTTCCCGCACTGGGCCAAGAGCATCGTGTGTGGATACGCGCGTGTCGACGGTCAGACCGTGGGAGTGGTCGGCAACCAACCGATGGTTCTCGCTGGTGTTCTCGACATCGAGAGTGCCGAAAAGGCGGCGCGTTTCGTGCGCACCTGCGATGCCTTCAACGTTCCGCTTCTCACCTTCGTCGACGTCCCCGGCTTCCTTCCTGGAGTCGACCAGGAGTACGGCGGAATCATTCGTCACGGTGCGAAGTTGCTCTACGCCTACTGCGAGGCCACCGTGCCGCGCATTCAGGTGATCACTCGCAAGGCCTACGGCGGCGCGTACGTCGTCATGGACTCCAAGTCGATCGGTTCCGATCTCGCCTATGCCTGGCCCACGGCCGAGCTCGCCGTCATGGGACCGAATGGTGCCGTCGAGATCGTCTACCGGCGTGAGTTGCAGCAGGCCGCCGATCCGGTGGCTCGGCGCGCCGAACTCGTGGCCGAATACACCGAGAAGTACGCCAACCCGTACGCCGCAGCCGAGCGCGGTTACATCGACGACGTGATCGATCCGGCCGAGACTCGCCAGAAGGTCGTGGCGGGCTTCCGCATGTTGCGCAGCAAGCGCGAGGAGTTGCCGCGACGCAAGCACGGCAACATGCCGCTCTGATCGAGAACCACGTGTCGACCGAGATCACTCCCGCTCCCACCGACGAAGAGGCCGTGGCCATCGCCGCCGCGATCGAAGCCTCGTGGCCACGCGCCGTTGCGATCGACGAATCGGGCGTCTCGTCCCGACGAACGTCGTGGCGATTCAGTGGACGCTGGTGGTCGCCACCGATCGTCTTCCGGCGCAGCCGTCCGTTCTGACCTATTCGGTTCGCTGACCACCCCGAGAGGTGGCCGACAAGAAGTAGGCCACCGCCAACTGCACACGGTTGTCGAATCCCGTCTCCCGGAGGATCCGGCTCACCCGGTTGCGCACGGTCTGTGGTGAGAAGAACACCTGTCCGGCGATCTGCTTGTCGGTGAGCCCGGCCGATACGAGAGCGATGATGAGTCGGTCGGTCTCGTCGGTGATGCGATCCAGGAAGGATCCCGGTGACACTCTCTCCGATGAGTACGCGTGCGTCGGAGGCGATGCGATGAACGCTTTCAGTTGTGTGATCACGTCCTCGGGGCTCCGACGCAGATCGATTCCGCCTTCGAAGCCGAGGCTCCACGCCTCACCCTCACCCACGTGGGGCGTGGTCGTGATCGACATCAAACAGCGCGAGTTCTCGTCCACGACGACTTGCCCGACATCGACGAAGTGACTCCACTGCAACCCCATCAGACGACTCACGATCACCACGTCGAAATCGGAGGCGTTCAATCCCCGAGCCACGATGTCGTCGGCATCGAAGACATGAACCGCGACACCCGGAATTTTCCGCAGCAGATCGCCGTATTGATTCGCCAGGACTCGGTGAATCGTCACGAAACAGATCTTGAATTCCTTCAATTCCTGCTCTCCACGTCCCCCCCCCCCCTCGTTTACAAGAAAGGAGCGCATCCGTCACTCGGATTCGAGACCAGATCGTAGGTCGTCGGGATCGAGTGGAAAACGAGTAGAAAGCTACTTCCATCGACCAGCGACTACCGTTCGGTGCATGGACGTCACCACGGTCGCCGACGATTTCGCCGTGCTTCATCGCGGCGACCACGTGCGCCGGGTCGACGACCTGCGTCCCGACACCGCTTATGACATCCATGGTGTCAGTTTTCGAACTCTCCCTCACCCCGGCGGCGAGCTCCTCGGTCGATTCGCCACGGTGAACGACACCCACTTCGGTGAGGTCGACTGTGGTCGCATGGATGGGCGCACCGACGGTCCGATTCAGCGTCGTGAGCCGCATCAGACACCTCATCCGGAGTTGATGAACGTCGCCGCGGTTCGAGAGATCTCCGCCATCGATCCACTCGCCGTCCTGGTGAAGGGTGATCTCACTCTCGATGGTTCCGACGACGAATTCGCCGCCTTCGAGCGCTGTTACCGGACCGCTTTCGGAGACCGGCTCCATGTGGTGCGGGGCAACCACGACGCCTACCACGACCAAGGCGTGTACGACGAGGACCTATGGATCGAGTTACCGGGACTGTGCGTCGCGCTCATGGACACGGTCATCGCCACCGAGACCACTGGGGCCTTCAGTGACGAACAGATCGCCTGGCTCGACCATCACGCCGGTTCGACCGATCAGCGAGTCCTGGTGATGGGCCACCATCAACAATGGGTCGACGGCAAACGCAGTGACGACTACTTCGGAATCCACCCCGATTCGAGTGACGCCCTCGATCGTGTCGTGGCCCGTCATCACAACGTGCTCGGATACACCGCCGGACACACTCATCGACACCGCGTCCGCACGATGCCGTGCGGAGCACCGACGGTCGAGATCGGCACGTTGAAGGATTTCCCGGGCACCTGGGCCGAATACCGCGTGTACGAAGGTGGAGTGATGCAGATCGTGCACCGCATCTCCGATCCGGAGGCACTCGGGTGGAGTGAGCGTTGTCGGGGCCTCTACGCCGATTTCGGCATGCACTACGAGTCGTACGCCCTCGGTCGCCTCGACGAGCGATGCTTCGTCTTCCCGGATCGCACTGCATGAACGATTCACGTCTCGCGGCCGGACTGCGAGCGGCGAGTGTGCCGCCGTTCCACGCCATGGCCATGTCGGCACGGGCGACCGAACGAGCCCACCGTGGACTACCGACGATGTTCCTGCAGGTCGGCCAACCGAGCTCTGGCGCACCCCTCGGTGCACGTCGAGCCGTGATGGCCGAACTCGAAGCCGATCGGCCACTCGGCTACACCAATTCGCCCGGTCTTCCCGCTCTCGCCGATCGCATCGCTCAGCACTACTGCGAGACGTACGGAGCGACGGTCGATCCGCGTTCGATTCTCGTCGTGGCCGGCGCATCGGCTGGTTTCACGCTCGCTTTTCTGTCAGCTTTCGATCCGGGCGATCGAGTCGGAGTGATCGAACCCGGCTACCCGTGCTATCGCAACGCACTCCTCGCCCTCGGCATCACTCCGGTACCGATTCCCGTCGGACCCGACACGCATTGGGCACCGACGAGTGCTCTCCTCGACGCCGCTGGTCCGCTCGACGGTCTGGTCATCGCTTCACCATCCAATCCCACCGGCACCGTTCTCGACGCGTCATCGCTCGACGCACTCGTCGCCTACTGCAACACACATGGTGTGCAGTTGATCGCCGACGAGATCTACCACGGCATCACCTACCACGGAGCTGCGCCATCAGTCGTCGATCGAAGTGACCGTGTCGTGGTGATCAACTCGTTCTCCAAGTACTTCTCGATGACCGGATGGCGACTCGGTTGGATGGTGCTGCCCGACCACCTGCGGGCAGCCGTCGATCGCCTGCAGCAGAATCTGTACATCTGCGCGCCACACGTGAGCCAGATCGCCGGCCTGGCCGCGTTCGACTGCACCGACGAACTCGACGGACACGTACGTCGGTACGCCGCCAATCGAGATCTGCTCATCGATGGGCTGGCAGGAGCCGGCATCACGAACATCGCTCGGGCCGATGGCGCTTTCTACGTGTACGCCGACGTGAGTCATCTGACCGACGACACGATGGCATTGTGCGGACGCTGGCTCGACGAAATAGGGGTGGCGGCCACGCCAGGACTCGATTTCGATCTCACCCGCGGCCATCGGTACGTTCGGTTCTCGTACGCCGGGGCGGTCGACCACATCACCCGAGCATGCGAACTTCTCGCCACCTGGAAACCATGACCGAGCCCCGCACCCCACTCGACGATCTGCGCGTCATCGATCTCTCGACGGTCATCGCCGGGCCGAATTGCGCGCGATACCTCGCCGACTTCGGTGCCGACGTGATCAAGGTCGAACGGCCCGACACCGGCGACAGTCTGCGCAACATGGCGTGGAAGGACCCACGGGACGGCGTCGGACTCTGGTGGAAACTCGCCAACCGCAACAAGCGAACGATCGCGCTCGACCTGAAGAACGATGCCGATCGCGCCGTGTTCGAACGCCTCGTTCGCGACGCCCACGTCCTCGTCGAGAACTTCCGACCCGGCACGCTCGAGCGCCTCGGCCTCGGCCCCGATCGTCTGCACGAGATCAATCCGTCTCTCGTCGTCACCCGAGTGACTGGTTTCGGCCAAACGGGTCCGTACGCCGATCGCCCCGGTTTCGCGTCGATCGCCGAATCGATGTCGGGTTACGCCGCGGTCAACGGCGAGAAGGACGGGCCACCTCTCCTTCCGGCCATCGCTCTCACCGACGAACTCACGGCTCTGGTCGCGGCCTTCGCCACCATGGTGGCGGTGCATTCACGAGTCGGACAAGTGGTCGACGTGAGTCTGCTCGAGAGCATCTTCCACGTGATGGGTCCGGTGGCCACCCTCCATGCCCTCACCGGCGAACTGCAACCACGTCTCGGGTCCGGACTGCCGTACACGGTGCCGCGCGGTGTGTACCGATGTCGCGACGGCTCGTGGGTCGGTGTGTCGGCCTCGTCCGACACCGTGGCTGCCCGCGTCATGCAGATCCTCGGTGTGGGTGACGATCCGCGCTTCACATCCTTCGCCGGTCGTACTCAGAACCGCGACGAACTCGAGCGTCTGATGGTCGAGTGGTGTGCCGAACGGGATCGTGCCGACGTCGTGCGCATCTTCGAAGAAGCCGAAGCGGCCAGCGGACCGGTGCTCGACATGGCCGACATCGCACGTGACCCCCACTTCCTCGCGCGCGCGGCCGTGGTCGATGTGGGCGACACTCCCATGCAGAATCTGATCGCTCGATTGTCACGAACACCAGGTCGTCTCCGCCATCCGGGCCGGCCCCTCGATGCCGACGGAGACGACATTCGTGAGCGAGGATGGAATCGATGAGCAACAAACCGTACGTGTACGTTGCCGGACCTCTGTTCGACGAAGGCGAACGGTGGTTCATCGAAAAGGTCGATGCGCTGGTGCAGGACTGCGGCTTCGACACTTTCCTTCCACATCGTGACAATCCGCCCAAGACTGCCGACAACGTCGAACTCATCTTTCGGAACGACAAGGGTGGAATCGATCGCTGCGACGTGGTCGTGGCCAACCTGAACGGCATCATGACCGACGACGGCACGGCGTGGGAGATGGGCTATGCCTACGCTCACGGCAAGTTCATCATCGGACTCTTCACCGACTGGCGAGCCCGTTTTCCGGCGCCGGACGAAGTCGTCAACCTGATGATGCAGTGCTCGATGAATCGACTCGTGCGATCGCTCGACGAACTGCGGGATGCCCTCGTCGAATGGAAGTCGACGCGCTCCTGATCAGACGCCGGTACCGATCGGGCACGTGACGCCCGTTCCGCCGATACCGCAATATCCGTTGGGGTTCTTCCCCAAGTACTGCTGGTGGTACGGCTCGGCATAGAAGAACTCGGACAGCGGAGCGATTTCGGTGGTGATCTCCGGATGGCCGGCAGCGGTGAGTCGCTCCTGGAAGATGCGACGCGAATTCTCGACGGCCGCCAACTGATCGCTCGACGTCGTGTACACGGCACTGCGGTACTGGGTTCCGATGTCGTTGCCCTGACGCATCCCTTGCGTCGGGTCGTGGTTCTCCCAAAAGACCCGCAGGAGATCGTCGAACGAGACACGAGTGGGATCGAAGACCACCAACACCACTTCGGTGTGGCCGGTGAGTCCGCTGCAGCACTCTTCGTAGGTGGGATTGGGTGTGTAGCCACCGGCGTACCCCACCGCAGTGGAATGCACGCCGTCGAGTTGCCAGAACTTGCGCTCGGCACCCCAGAAACATCCCATGCCGAAAACCGCGGTGTTCGTGCCGCTCGGCCACGGCGGAGCGAGCGGCGAACCGAGAACGAAATGCGCGGGCGGGATCGGCATGGTCTGGTCGGTGCGACCCGGCAAAGCGTTCTCGGGTGACACCATCGACGCGTTCTTCTTGGCGAACAACATGACGTCAGGCTACGACACTTTCATGGGGTCACTTGCACAAGAGCGTGTCGATCCGGCGGGCGGCGATCGTCAAACCGACCACCGTCAACGAGGCCAGGTAGACCACGTGCACGACGATCCCCCACGACGCGATACCGAGGCTCGCCGCTCGTACGAGTGAGACGCCGTGGTACAGTGGGCTGATCTGCACCAGCCAACCCCAGTCGCCATAGGACGACAGCGGATAGAACGTCGCCGAGAAGAGGAAGAGCGGCAACACGATCGTCTGCACCCAGTCGAAGTCCTCCCACGATCTCATGAACGTGGTGGCGGCCATTCCCACCGAGGCGAAGGCCGCTCCGAGCAGAAGACAGGCCGGCACCGCGAGCACGACTGTCCACGACGAGGTGAGACCGAGAGCGAGCAGACACCCGAGAAATACGATCGAGTACAGGGTGCCGCGCGTCAACGCCCAGCCGATCTCACCGACTGCGACGTCACGCGAACTCATGGGCGTCGCCAACACGCCGTCGTAGAGGCGTGCGTGCCGAAGTTTGAAGTAGATGTTCATCGTGCTGTCGTACACCGCACCGTTCATGGCCGAGCTGGCCATCAAAGCCGGAGCGACGAACTCGGCGTATTCGATCGATCGCCCGGCGAATTTCACGTCGCCGATGAGTGATCCGAATCCGATCCGAATCGAGAACAAGTAGAAGAGCGGCTCGAAGAATCCCGAGACGATGATCATCCACGACATCTTGTTGACGTAGAGACTGCGCTCAATCATGCGTTGGGCCCGCCCGGAATCACGCAGGATCGGGGGGACCACTCGTAGCAACAGAGCCGGACCGCTCATCGGTACAACCTCCGAGCAAAGAATCGGTCGCACAGGACGAGACCCACCATCACGTAAGCCGACATCACCGCCACGTGACCGAGCACTTCACCGAATCCGATCGTCTCGAGCACGAATCCACGACACAGTTCGACTCCGTGCCACAACGGGGTCAGCCAGGCGATCGGCTTCATGGCATCGGGTAACGAATCGATCGGGTAGAACGCCCCGCCGAACAAGAAGAGCGGCGTGACGACGAACCTCTGCACGTAGTTGAAGGACTGGTCGTACTCGCGGGTGGCGGCGTAGGCACCGACCGTGGTCGAGAACGACAGTCCGCAGAGAACCGCCGACAGGACGGCGGGAATCAGCCCCCACGAACGGGTGTCGGGGACGAAGGCCAGAACGACACCCACCCCGACCACACCGAGCGCAATGCGTGTGGCCCACCACAGCAATTGGCCCGAGACGATCTGGCGCGAACTCAAGGTGGTGGCCGCCATCGATTCGAAGGTTCCCTCCCACTTGAAACCGGCGAGCACCGGATAGGTCGATTCGAAGGAACCGATCAACATCGCCGTCGTGGCCAGCAAGCCGGGGGCGAGAAACGCGAGGTATTCGACCCCGCCGAGAGTGACGGATGACGAGGTCTGCGAATCGACGAGTGAACCGACCCCGAGTCCCATGCCCAGCAAGAAAAGAATCGGCTGCAGAAATCCCAAGGTGAGGTTGGTCTTCCAGATTCGCTTCAGAAGAGTCATGTGGCTCTCCCACACCCGTACGGCCGGCGGTGTGCTCACGATTCAGTCCACCAACGATCGGCCGGTCAGACGCAAGAACACGTCTTCCAAGGTGCTGCGACGAACGAGCGCACTCTCCGGGACGAGGCCCCGTGTGTGCACTTCGTGGAGTACGGCCTCACCGTCGTCGGCGTACACGAGAACCCGATCGGGCAACACTTCTTGACGCTCTCCCAAATCGGCGATCCTGCTTCCCTGTTCGCCGTTGGTACCGGCCGCGAAACGGAGTTCGAGCACCTCTCGCGTCGAGTGTCGTTCGATGAGTTCGCGGGGCGACCCTTCGGCGACGATCAATCCACCGTCCATGACGACCAATCGGTCACAGAGCTGCTCGGCTTCGTCCATGTAGTGAGTGGTGAGTACCAGGGTCACGCCTTGCTGCTTCAGCCGATACAACCGGTCCCACAGGATGTGGCGAGCCTGCGGGTCGAGTCCGGTCGTGGGTTCGTCGAGAAGCAGGAGTTCGGGTTGATTGATGAGGCTGCGGGCGATGGTGAGCCGACGTTTCATGCCGCCACTCAGCGGTTCGACTCGTGACGAGGCACGGTCGGACAACTGCACGAATTCGAGCAGTTCCCGAGCCGTCGCTTGCATTCGGCTCGCGGAATGTCGAAATAGCGTCCGTAGACCACCAGATTGTCGAACACGGTGAGCTCGCTGTCGAGGTTGTCCTGCTGCGGGACGACACCCATACGAGCACGGATCGCTCGACCATCGGTCGACGGATCGAGACCGAAGAGACGCAATGTGCCGGTGGAAACGGGAGACACGCACCCGATCATGCGCATGGTGCTCGACTTGCCGGCTCCGTTCGGGCCGAGGAAACCGAACGACTCTCCCGGGGCGATCGAGAAGTCGATCCCCTTCACGGCCTCGAAGTCACCGAACTTCTTCGTGAGACCTTGCGCATCGACGATTGCGGGCACGTCGCCACGATAGTCCCGGGCCTCCCGTCGTCGTAGTGTTGCCGTGATGTTCGTCCGCGATCTCACCGCTTCCGATCTCGTCGTCGCCCACGAGATCAATCAGGAGAACGTGCCCGCGGTCGGTCACGAAACGTTCGATGATTTTCGCGACATCTTCCACATGAGTTCGATCGCCTTGGCTCTCGATGATGGTGAAGCAGTTCGCGGGTTCTGCTTGGTTCTGCCGCCCGGAACCGCCTACGACAGTCCCAACTACCATTTCTTCGTCGCCCGTTTCGACGACTTCGTCTATCTCGATAGAGTCGCGATCACGGCCAGTCATCAGGGTCGGGGCGGAGGTCCACTTCTGTACCGCGAGGTCGAGCGACGAGCCACCGCCCCGTGGTTCGCTCTCGAAGTGAACGTGAAACCACCCAATGAAGGTTCGCTGCGCTTCCATCGCCGTGAAGGTTTCGTCGAAGTCGCCGAGGAAGAGACCCGGCCGGGGAAGATCGTCAGCCTGATGGCCAAACGACTTCGCTGATCAACGACGATCGGGAAGGAAACGGAAACGGTCGCGAACGTCGGCCACGCGAGTCGCCGTCACGTCGGCGGTCAGAGTGCACTCTCCCGCCGATCCTTCCGCCAGGACCTCACCGAATGGATCGACGATCAGGCTGTCGCCCGAGTAATCGAGCCCACCGCCCGAGCCCACCCGATTGCAGCCGATGACGTAGGCCTGGTTCTCGATGGCTCGAGCGCGCAGAAGTGTGGTCCAGTGTTCACGGCGTGACGCGGGCCAGTTGGCCGGAACGAGATACAGATCGGTGTCGAGCGCCAGTTGCCAGAACTCGTCGGAGAAGCGAAGGTCGTAACAGACGAACAAGGAAACCCGAAGATCGTCGACACGAACGGTCACCAGATCGGAACCCGGTCGGACGTGACGATCCTCGCCACCGAAGGTGAACGGATGGATCTTTCGATACCGCACCACGCCGCCGGAGGGATCGGCCAGAACGAGCGTGTTGGCCGGGCGCCGATCGGCCGGCGAGGAATCGGCGGGGATCTCCGGACACGAACCGGCCACCCATACTCCGTGCTTTCGCGCGCTCTCACGAAGGAACTCCGACGACGGCCCGTTCTCCGGTTCGGCGAAGGAATCGGAGTCGACGGCGAAACCGGTGGAGAAGGTTTCCGACAACACGACGAGTCGGGCTCCGTCGTCGGCCGCGGCGGCGATACGTGGAGCCAGACGATCGAAGTTGGCTCGACGATCGCACCACACGATGTCGTGCTGGAGCGCGGCGACCTTCACGAGCTCGCCCCGCGAAGAGTGGAGAGACGTTCGACCGCGTCGTCGATCGAGGTCGAACGCTTGCAGAACGCGAATCGCACCAGATGCTGCCCTTCGTGTCGGTGCGCTCGATCGTAGAACACGACGTTCGGGATCGCGACCACTCCGCATCGTTCGGGAAGCGAACGGCAGAAGGCGTAACCGTCTCCCGCCGGATCGAGCGGACGGATGTCGACGGTCACGAAGTACGTTCCCTGCGGGACGAACACCTCGAACCCGGCCGATCGCAAACCGGTGACCAATCGATCTCGCTTCGTCTGGAGGTCGGCGGCCAGCTCGACGAAGTATCGATCGGGCAGTCGAAGCCCGACTGCGATGGCTGGCTGGAACGGACCGGACGAGACGTAGGTGAGGAACTGTTTGGCTGATCGAGCAGCGGCCACGATGTCGGTCGGTCCGCAGACCCAGCCCACCTTCCACCCCGTCGTGTTGAAAGTCTTTCCACCACTGGACACGACCAGCGTCCGTTCGCGCATTCCGGGAAGAGTGGCGATCGATCGGTGTCGTACTCCGTCGTAGGTGAGGTGTTCGTAGACCTCGTCGGACACCACGACGAGATCGTGCTCGATCGCCACGTCGGCCACGATTCTCAACTGCTCGTCGCTCAACACGACTCCCGTGGGATTGTGCGGTGTGTTGAGAAGAATCACTCGAGTACGTGGAGTGATCGCTGCACGTAACTCGTCGGGGTCGAAGGCGTACTCAGGAGGGCGCAACGTGACCGGCCGGGCCACCGCCCCCGCCATCGCGATGCACGCCTGATACGAGTCGTACATGGGCTCGAGGAGTACGACTTCGTCTCCGGTCTCGAGCAATCCGAGCAGACACGCCGCCAAGGCTTCGGTCGCACCGGCGGTGACGAGGATCTCGGTGTCGGGGTCGTAGGCGAGATTCCAGAAACGTTGCTGGTGCTCGGCGATCGCCTGCCGGAGAACCGGCATACCGGGTCCGGGCGGGTACTGATTGAGGCCGCTACGAATGGCTTCCACGGCTGCGTCGAGAACTTCGGCGGGACCGTCGTAATCGGGAAATCCCTGGCCAAGATTCACCGAACCCGTCGAGGTGGCGAGCGCCGTCATCTCGGCGAAGATCGTCGTTCCGAATTCGCGCAGTTTCGACGTGACGTACGAAGTCGGGCTCACGGGATCAGGCTAATTGCCGCAGACCCGGCCTATGGGTGGTCGAGCACTTCGAGAATCGCGTCGAGCAATCCGCTCGCACCGAATCGGAAGGTTCGAGGAGTCGCCCACCCCTCACCCATGATCTCGTCGGCCAGTCGCAGATAGGTCGCGGCGTCGGAGATCGTGCGAATTCCGCCCGATGGTTTGATCCCGACCGAGCGTCTCGTCGCCGCGATCTCTCTCAACATCGTCGACACCGCTTCGGGCGTGGCCGATACTTTCGATTTCCCGGTGGAGGTCTTGACGAAGTCGGCTCCATGATCGATGGCGAGCCGTGCGGCACGTGCCACCGACTCCGGAGTTCCCAGTTCGCCCGTCTCGAGGATCACCTTCAGACGGCGAGGCGTGTTCACCACCTCTCGTACGGCATCGAGCATGGTCGCCACGACGTCTTCGTCTCCGACCGACAAAGCGCGGTAGGGCATGACGAGGTCGATTTCGTCGGCACCGTCTTCGATGGCAACCCGAGTCGTGGCGACCACATCAGCCACGCCTTCGTCTCCGGTCGGAAAGTTCACGACGGTCGCCACCTCGACCGGACTCCCACGCAGGATCTCGGATGCTTCCCGCACGAATCGGGGCCACACGCACACAGCAGCGACCGAACCGTGAGCGGTGACGGCCCTTTCGCACAAACGACGAACGTCGACCACGCTGCAGTCGTCGCTCAGATCGGTGAGGTCGAGCAGAGCGAGCGCCCGGCGGGCGATGCTCGACTCGTCGGTCACTTGACGAAGCCTCGCAAGTTGTCGGGACCGAACGACACCGGGAGCAAGCCGTCCATCGTGAAAACTGCTCTCACGCCGTCGGGTCCGCACGCGTAGATCGCCGTGGTGGGTGACGAGAATTCGCGCACTCGCTGACGACAACCTCCACAACACGTCCCGACCTCGTCGCCGTCACAGATGGTGAGTACAGCGGCGATCGAGTCGTCGCCACCGGCGATCATCATCGAGATCGCCCCGGCTTCAGCACAGGTACTCACGGGATAGGCGGCATTCTCGACGTTGCAACACGCATAGATGCGACCACGTGACGTCAGAATCGCAGCTCCGACGTGGAAGTGGGAGTACGGCGCGTAGGCCCGGGCCTGCACCTCACGGGCGGCGGCGAAGAGTTCGGGTACTCGGTGCTCGGCCGGATGGGTGGTCAGATCGCTCATGTTCGGGAACTCTAGGTCGGCATCGGGTGACGATGGATTCCGGCCTCGGGTGTGTCAGGATGGCTCGTGCTCAGGAGAAGCGTGCTCAGCGCCTTCAGTTGGTTCGCCCTCGTGGTGATCATCATCGTCTGGTTCCCGTTGGTCACCATCACCTGGTTGGTCACCGCACCTTTCGACAAGGGGCGTTACGCCGCCGGCTACCTGTTCCGCAAGCTGACCGTGGCGCACCAGATGCTCACACCCATGTGGAAGTTCCGCACCAGTGGTGAACTACCCCGTGACAAACGTCGTCCGTACGTCGTCGTCGCCAACCACGAAAGCTTCGTCGACATCCTTCTCATCAGCCATCTGCCCATCGAGATGAAGTGGCTCTCGAAGGAGACCTTCTTCAAGTTTCCGTTGGTCGGCTGGATGATGCACATGGCCGGCGACGTCCGCGTCGTCCGTGGCGATCGCACCAGCGGAGCCGCGGCCCTGAAGTCGTGCCACGACCGTCTGAAGAAGCGAGTCTCGGTGATGATCTTTCCCGAGGGAACCCGGTCGGCCGACGGATCACTCGGACAGTTCAAGGACGGGGCCTTCCGGCTCGCCATCGAATCCGGCGCGCCGATCCTTCCACTCGTCGTGCACGGCACTCGCACTGCGTTGCGCAAACACGATTGGCGACTCGGCGACTCACGAGCCGAGGTTCGAGTCCTCCAACCGATCTCGACCGAAGGTCTCACCGAAGCCGACGTGCCCGCTCTTCGTGAACGAGTTCGCACGTTGATCGCCGACGAGCTGTCGGCGATGAGTGCCGCTGCGGCCTAGTTGTCAACGGCCCGAGTGGCCGAATCCCCCACCGCGATCGTCTCCGTCGAGTGATTCGACTTCTCGCCAGTCGACCTCGCTGACTCGTTGCACCACGAGTTGGGCGATGCGATCACCGCGTCGCACGGTGTAATCGGAGGTCGGATCGGTGTTGAGCAAGACGACCTTGATCTCACCGCGGTACCCGCAGTCGATGAGACCGGGACTGTTGACCACGGTGATTCCGTGCTTGAGGGAGAGACCGCTACGGGGCAGGACGAATCCGGCGTGACCATGCGGAAGTGCGAGCGCGATTCCGGTCGGGACGAGGACTCGGCCACCAGCGGCGGGGACCACCGCGTCCTCCCGGGCGACGAGATCGATACCGGCGTCACCCGGATGCGCGTACGACGGAAGAGGAAGGTCGCGATCGAGACGAACAACCGGAATTTCCACTCGCTCCACCACACCGTCACCCTATTCGGGCGTGGTTCGCCTCGGTGAACCGATCGATCCCACATGGATGGCGTATGGTTTCCGACGTGCTGGTGTGGATGGATCTCGAGATGACCGGTCTCGATCACGAGAAGGAAGTGATCGTCGAGATCGCCACGGTCGTCACCGACGACGAACTACGTATCGTCGCCGAAGGCCCCGATCTCGTCGTGCAGGCTCCCGAAGCAGTCCTCGCCGCGATGGATCCTTTCGTCGTCGACATGCACACGCGGTCCGGACTCCTCGAAGCCATTCGGGCGTCGACCATCGGTCTCGAAGAGGCCGGTCGACTCACACTCGAGTTCATCCGCGCCCACGTGCCCGAGCCGCGATCGGTTCCGCTCTGCGGGAACTCGATCGGCACCGATCGCCGATTCCTCAACAAATATCTGCCGGAGATCGAGAATCATCTGCACTATCGCTCGGTCGACGTGAGTTCGATCAAGGAACTCGCCAAGCGGTGGTATCCCGGCCTCGAGACCGCACGACCCGACAAGACCGGCACGCATCGGGCTCTCGACGACGTTCGACAGAGCATCGAGGAACTGCGCTTCTATCGTGAGCGACTATTCGTTGCCGGACTGACGCCACCACTACCCTGACCTCGTGAGCTCGACCGGCGGCCATTCGCACGCGCCCGATGCGGCCCGCCCGCCCAAGCAAGAGCAGCGTCCGGCCACCGACGCCATCGACCAACTCGCGCCGGGTGTTCTGCGTACACAACTGCCGATCAGCATCCCGGGTCTCGGACACGTCAACATGTACGTGCTTGAGGACGAGCGTGGTGCGGCCGTGGTCG
>JBEDFW010000021.1:0-3385 GCA_041174985.1 Actinomycetota bacterium
ACGGAGGGGCTGTCGTCGAGATCGACACCGGGGGTGGCTCGAAGGGTCCCGATCGTCCGGACCCCGATCGCTCCGATCTTCCGGTGTTGCTCGGTGACGTGGTGATCTGTCCGGGCGTCGCGAGCGATCAAGCGCCGACGCACGCCGGGTGTCTCGAGGACGAGTTGGCACTTCTGGTCGTTCACGGAGTTCTGCACGTCCTCGGTTGGGATCACGCGACGGCTGACGAACGAGACGCGATGTTCCGTCGCCAACGCGATCTTCTGAGTGCTCACCATTGGGATGGGCCGGTTCCCGACACCTACCGCGTCGACACGGAGGAGAACCCCTCATGACCTCGACGGCCCTGTTGGCCGCCTTCACCAGCCTCGATTGGGGTCTGCTGGCGGTGATTCTCGTCCTGCTCGTGTTCCTGATCTTCTTGGCCATCGCCGAGATGGGTTTGTCGCGCATGACCAAACCCAAGGCCGCCGCCCTCGCCGAACGTCGCCCTCGACAGGGTCGGGCACTGGTCGAGTTGATCGACGAACCGGAGAAATGGATCAATCCACTCCTTCTCACCGTCAACGTCAGTCAGACGGTTCAGGCGACGCTCACCGGTGTGATCACCGCCCGCGCTTTCGGTCCGCTCGGAGTGGCGGCCGGTGTGACCCTCAACGTTCTCGTCTTCTTCGTTCTGGCCGAGGCGGTGCCCAAGACCTATGCCGTCCTGCACTCGGAACGGGCCGCCCTCTTGTCGGCGCGGGGCATCAAGGTGTTGGTCGGCTTTCCGCCTCTGCGCATGATCTCGCGCGGCCTGATCAAACTCACCAACGTGATCGTCAAGGGCAAGGGTCTCGAGGACGGACCGTTCGTGAAGGAACAGGAATTCCTCGGCGTGGTCGAGGCCGCGGTGCACGAGGATGTCATCGAAGGGCACGAGCGAGATCTCATCGAGTCGGTGATCGAGTTCGGTGACACCGTTGCGCGCGAGATCATGGTGCCCCAGCCCGACATGGTGACCGTCGGAACGTCAGCCACCGTCGACGAAGCGATCGGGGTGAGCATCGCGCACGGTTTCTCGCGCCTGCCGGTCATGAACGATGACGACGACGTGGTCGGGTTGGCCTTCATGAAAGATCTTGTTCGGCTCGAACGGCTCGGACGCGGAGCCGAAGTCGTGACGGCTCACATGAGAACCGTCGTGGTCGTTCCCGAGAACAAGCCGGTGGCGAAGTTGATGCGCGAGATGCAGAACAACAAGTTCCACCTCGCCGTGGTGGCCGACGAATACGGATCGATCACCGGAATGATCACTCTCGAGGACTGTCTCGAGGAGTTGGTCGGCGAGATCGTCGACGAGTACGACCACGAAGAAGCCGACATCACCGATCTGCCCGATGGCGATTTCGTCGTTCTCGGGTCGACGAGCGTGTCCGATGTGAACGAGAAGCTCTCGACGCACATCCCCGACGAGGAGTGGGATTCGATCGGCGGATTCGTCTTCGGAACTCTGGAGCACGTTCCTTCGGTCGGTGAGTTCGTCGACTTCGAGGGGTGGCGGTTCCGCGTGGCCGAACTGAAGGGCCGTCGCATCCAGAAGGTGCGGGTTTCGCTCATCGAGGTTCCCACTGAGTCCGCGGACGACGACACCAACTAGTTTTCGTCCATGGACGTACGACTGAACGGCAAGGTTGCCCTGGTCACCGGGGCATCACGGGGAATCGGTTTGGCGATGGCCAAGACCATGGCCGAGTCGGGCGCGAGCGTGATGATGGTCTCGCGCAAGATCGACGAATCGGTTCTCGCCGGCATCGATGGTGAAGCATCCATCCATCCGGCGAACACGGGAGACGTGGAAGCCGGACGCCGTTGCGTTCAGGCCACCCTCGACAAGTACGGACGAATCGACGTTCTGGTGAACAACGCGGCCACCAACCCCTATTTCGGCGAGACCCTCGGAGTCGACGAGGGTCGATACGACAAGACGTTCCAAGTGAACCTGCGCGGTCCGATCTTCTGGACGTCGGCCGTGTGGGACGCCTGGATGAAGGACAACCCCGGAGTCATCGTGAACGTCGCGTCCGTCGGAGGACTGCGAGCCGAGGGCGGCCTCGGTGTCTACAACCTCACCAAAGCCGCACTGATCCACCTCACTCGTCAACTCGCTGGTGAACTCGGTCCGACACGTGTGGTCGGTATCGCTCCCGGACTCGTGAAGACCGACTTCGCCGCATTCCTGGTCGACAATTTCGGTGATCGTTTGGCGGCCGCACTGCCGACGAAGCGCCTCGGCGAACCACAGGACATCGCCAATCTCGCCACCTTCCTCGCGTCGGACGTGGCGAGCTGGATCACCGGTGAGACCTACGTCATCGACGGCGGAGCCGGCACGCGCTCGACCTGAGACATCTCCTTCGCCAGGACTCGGGTGCCGAAGGCCAGCGCCAGAAAAGTGATGGCTCCTCCCACGAGGAACGGTGCTCGAAGTCCGACGTAGTGAGCTATCTGCCCTCCGATGAGTGCACCGAGGGCGATGCTTCCGGTGCCGATCCATCGGTAGGCGCTGTTGACGCGACCGAAGAGTTCGCTCGGAATGATGCGCTGTCGCATCGAAACCGTGATCACGTTCCACACCGTTCCCGCGACGCCTTCGACGATCGCGACCAGAGCGAGAACGGCTGCTGTCGGAGCCAATCCGAAGCCGACCATGCACACACCGAAGGTCGCGTACGCGGCGACCAGGGCCCGCCGGTCGCCGAAACGGCTGCCGAGTCGGTCGCCACCGAGTCCGCCGGCGATCGCCCCCAGTGACATGCAGGCCAGAAGAATTCCGTAGCCCGACCCGGAGACACCGAGTTCTTCGGCGGCGAACTTGACCAGAAGGGCGTTCCCCATCGTGTGCGACATGTTGGTGAGTCCGAGCATGATCGCAAGGGTGCGCAGGAGTCGATGGCGCGCCAACCACGTCATGCCGTCTCGCAGTTGCGGAACGAACTTCGCTGTGTGTGCGGTCTCGCGCGATTCATCAACCGCAGTGGGTGGTCGTCGGATACTGGCGACCAACATCGCGGCGAGAGCCAGGGCGGCGGCGTTCACGCCGAAGGGAACGCCGATCGCGGCCACCCACAGCCACGCCCCGATCGGCAGTCCGATGAATCCGTTTCCGATCACTTCGGTGGCGAAGAGAATTCCGTTTGCTCGCGGCAACTGTTCGGGTTCGACGATGGCGGGAAGGAAGGCCTGGGCCGAACTGTCGAACACCACCTCGCAGCAGCCGACGACGAGCAGCAGCCCGAGCAGGAGCCAGACCGTCAACGTTCCGGTCGCAGCGGTGACGGCGACGATGGTGAACAAGGCGGCGCGCACGACGTTGGCGGCGATCATCAACGTTCGACGATCGAGA
>JBEDFW010000022.1:0-5362 GCA_041174985.1 Actinomycetota bacterium
AATCGCAACTTCGGACCTTGGACGTCGACGAGAATGCCGACGTCCGGCGACTGGGCGCGGGCCGAACGAACCGTGTCGGCCACCTCGGGCGTGGTGATGTGGGAGCAGTTGATGCGCACCATCGCCACGCCGGCTTCGACGAGTTCGGCCACCCGGTCGTTGCTGGCCGGTCCGAGAGTGGCGACGATCTTGGTGCGACGCATCGCTTCCATCATGCCCGGCTCGACGTGGCCGGTGGGTTCACTCAGAGCGAACGACGGGTGACGGCAGCGACGATTTCGGCGAGCGCCGCATCGGCGTAGGCGCGCATCTCGTCGTCGGTGCGGTCCTGGATGGGGTGCGGCGTGAAGACCCGCGCCACCTCCGGAAAGCCGAGTGACTTCGACTGGACGTCGGCCGCCGTGACGAATTCGGCGGAGGCCACGAAGACGGCCGGGATCCCGCGCCGTTCGATATCGACGATGTCGTGCACACTGCACGACGTGCAACTGCCTCAATCGGCGAGGGCTTCGATCACCACTTGGCAGTTCATGGCGATCTCGTGTCGCAGATCGACCGGCGCCGGTTTGGTGAACGTGGGCTTCTTGTAGCGCAACACGTTGGCACCCATCTCGGCGAGCCGCTCCTCGAGTCGATCGAGGAAGACGTCACCACGGGCCTTCGAGATGTCGAGGAGTCCGACGGTGAGCCCCGAGAGCGATTCGGGACGACCGACACGCTCCATGGTCATGGCGCGCTTCTCGTTCGTCGGATCGAGCAGAGTCGTCATCGCGTCACCTCCCTCGTGACCGGGGTGCTCCCGATGTCACCGTTGGCCCACCCACCAATGATGGCAGAGAACAGACCGGCTCCACCGCCTGCGTGCACCAACAAGATGCCACCGGGCCGGAACTTGGGCAGCGTCGCCCCCTCGAGGTGGGCCGGCACGCCCTCGGCGATTCCTCCGGCGCCGCGCACGAGTTCGCTCCCGGGGATCTGGAGCCGAGCGTGAAGTTCGTCGAGCACGCGTGTGCGGTCCCAGCCGGCCTCGGCGAACACTCGGGCGTGTTCGGGCCCGACCACGAGGATGGCGTCGAAGGCCAGGATCGACTTCGGGTTGTGCAACGTGCGCAGACAGGCCGCGAACGTGTTGCACAGACTCTCCGGGTCGCGAGCGAGCTGATCGACCACACATCGCGGACCCTCGCCGGGGAACACGGTGACCGCGTCCACTCCGGCTGCCACACCGCGAGATTCGGCGAGCGACGTCCACGGCGAACCCACTTCGTCCTCGGCGAAACAGAACGAGATCTTGCCGGGGTTGCCGTGCGTGGCGCGATCGACCTCGCCGGGTCGTCCACCTCCCACGTTGCGGATCACGAGTTGCACGGCTCGACCGATGGTGAGGTTGGCGCGATTGCCCTGACCGAACACGTTCATGCCCGAGTTCATCCCGATCGCCCGCGTGCCCGGACCATTGCACACGATCACCGGGCCGACGGGCATGGTGGTGGCGAGCACGCCATGGATGTTGAACGTCTCGTTGCACACCGCTTCGACGGCGGTGAGCACCCACGGAAAATATTCGGGGCGACATCCCGCCATCACTGCGTTGATGGCGATCTTCTCCACGGTCACCTCGACGAGGTCGGGTGGCACGACTGCCACCACGTCGGATGGTGCACGTGGGGTGGCGGCGAGCATGCGCATCACTCGCTCCTCGGTGGGCGGCACCACGGGGAGGCCGTCGGTCCAGCCGCGATCGAACATTGCTTCGAATTCGTCCTCGGCCGAAGCGACGTCGACCCGACGGGCTCCGAGAACCGAGGCTCCGAATCGCACGCGCAGTGAATCCACCAGATCGGGGTCGACGCTCATCGATCCGCAGCCCGGACGCATCACGGGAAGATCGGGACCGAGTCCGGCGACTCCGGTGATCGACTCCCACTCGACACGCGACCAACCCACGGTGCGCGCGACTTCGGAGCCGTCTGCCACGCGAATCACCGTCGGCACCGTCTCGATCTCGTGATGCCACGACACCGAGAGATCGGCATCGTGAATCGCGTCGACACCGGCGGGGAACGATGGGTCGTCCTGCGTGTACACGGTGACGGCGGCGCCGGCGTCGCGCAACTGCGACAGCACGGGCACGACCATGCGACATGTCTCGCACTCGTGCTTCACCACGATCACGAGTCCGTCGGGGAGAGCTGGTCGCACCATCACGAGCCTTTCAAGAAGGTGAGGATCTCGTCGTTCACTTCGTTCGGCTTCTCGAGATGCAAGAAGTGTCCGGCTCCGTCCACGATCCGTCCCCGCGCGGTGGCGGGGAATTCGGTCATCGCATACTCGGCGACTTCGACGCCCATGCATCCGTCGGTACGTCCGTGCAGATACAGCAGGGGCTGAGTGGGGACGGTCGAACCAGCGCTCTGCATCTCCTGCAGCGCGGGATCGTTGTACCCGGCACCGAGCGTGGCGCGGTAGTAGCCGAGGGCCGCTTGCAGGTTCGCCGGATCGCGCAGACTCGGCTTCAACAAGGCGAGGTCTTCCCGCGCGTCGTAACCCGGTGACCAGTCCTCCCAGATCATGTCGATGTAGGCGAGATCGTTGGCCGGTACGACCATGTCGGCGAAAGGATGCTGAAAGAAGAACATGTACCAACTGCGCTTGATCTGAGCGAGGTTGCTGAGGAACGCCACCCCGACGGCATTGCCGGGAGGAACGGCCATGGTCACGACCTTGCTCCACAGTGACGGTGCGTGATTGACGGCGATGTGCGTGATGACTGCACCCCAATCGTGGCCGATGATGACGGTGTCGCCGCCGCCGCCGAGTGCAGCGCGCAACTCGATCACGTCCTGAGCCGAGGCCGCGGTTTGGAAGCGTCCGTCGGCGGGAACCTCGGTCGGCGCGTACCCACGAAGGAAGGGCGCGACGGCTCGATAACCGGCCTCGGCCAATCGGGGAAGGAGGTGACGCCAGGTGTGGGCCGAGTCGGGGAAGCCGTGGAGACAGATGGCGAGCGGGCCGGTGTTGTCGAGCCCGGAGGCCAGATACGACATCGTGATCCCGTTCACGTGGGCGCTGTGCTGGGAGATCGTCGTCGGCGTGCTGTTGCTCATGGCCGAACCGTAGTTCTCGGATCGACCGACACTGCACCCGACCTGCGACCAAGGTCACCCGAGACACCTGTTTCGCCGGACGGGGCGGGTGATTTAGCGTTCGGGGTATCGGGGGACAAAGCGATCTGGCGATCACGTTCTATGGCGTTCGGGGTTCGACACCCTGCCATGGCGATGAGACGAAGCGTTACGGCGGCAACACGTCGTGCGTCGGTGTTCGTGCACCCGGACAGACGCCACTCGTGTTCGATCTCGGAACCGGCCTGCGGTACTTCGGTCACGGGTGTGATCAGAACGGCAACTTCCGCGGCGTGTGTCTGCTCACGCACATGCACTGGGACCACATCCAGGGACTGCCGTTCTTCGTGCCGACCCTTCGTCCCGGAGCGCACTTCGACGTGTACGCCCCCAGACAAGAGGACGGTCGTACGGTGTGCGAGGTCTTCCGGTCGCTCATCAAGCCACCCACGTTCCCGGTGAGCCTCGACGACCTGCCGGGCACTTTCGAGTTCCACGACATCGCCGACGACGACTTCACCATCGGTGATTACTCGGTGCGCAGCCGACTCGTTCCGCACATCGGGAACACGCTCGGTTTTCGCGTGTCTCTCGGTGAGTCATCGGTCGTGTACCTGTCGGATCACCAGATGCCCTTCGACGGATCGATGTCGATCACCAATGGTGCACGCGAGTTGTGCGAAGGGGCCGACGTGTTGATCCACGACTCGCAGTACACGCCCGGCGAATTCGCGCAGAAGAGCACCTGGGGTCACTGCACGATCGAATACGCGTTGTGGGTGGCCATCGAATGCGGCGTGAAGACGCTGGTTCTCTTCCACCACGACCCGGGTCGCTGCGACGACGAGCTCGACGGAATCGTGGCGCGCGTGATGCGCGAAGGTGCGGCGGCCGGTGTGAACGTGATCGCCGCCCACGAAGGCCTCACCCTCCACGCTTAGTGCTTCTGGTGGCAAAATCGTCTCGTGTTTCGTGCGAATCAGCCACCAGTTCGTGCCTCGTCTAAGGTGACGCCGTGACCGAAGCGTCCATCGACCCGCGCCACTTCCGCAACGTTCTCGGACATTTCCCGACGGGAGTCACCGTTGTCACCGGACTCGACGGTGCCGGTCGCCCGCACGGGATCACGATCGGATCCTTCGTGTCGGTGTCGCTCGATCCGCCGCTCGTCGGATTCCTCCCGGGGAAGAATTCGCGCAGCTGGCCGGCCATCGCCGAGTCGGGTTCGTTCTGCGTGAACATCCTCGGGGCCGGGCAGGACGAACTGTGCTGGCGCTTCGCCAAGGAACCAGCCGAAGGCGAAAGTCGTTTCGAAGGCGTCGACTGGACGCCGTCGGCGAGCGGATCGCCGATCCTCCCCGGAGTGATCGGCTGGATCGATTGTTCGGTGGAAGCGGCCATCGACGCCGGTGACCACCTCTTCGTCGAGGGCCGGGTGCACGCCATGGAACACGGTCTCGACGTCGACAACGCCATGGTCTTCTTCCGCGGCAAGGTCGCCAAGATCGACATGCCCTCGGCATAGCCGTGGACGTTCTGCGCATCGTCGCTTCCATCGCGCTCGGTCTCGTGATGTGCGCGGCGGGTGCCACCAAAGTTCGGATGGGTCGTGCCTGGATCGAACAAGGTCGCGCCATGGGAGCGCCGGCGACGGTTCTGCCGATCGTTCCGTGGGTCGAGATCGTGATCGGTGCACTGTTGATCGCTCAGATCGCCACGGCCGCCGTGTCGATCGTGGCCTTGCTCGTGCTCCAGTTGTTCACGCTCCTGATCGTGTTCAACTTGGGTCGCGGCCGTCGACCGGTGTGTGCGTGCTTCGGCTCGTGGAGTTCTCGGCCTCTCGGCTGGAGTCACGTCGTGCGCAACGTGGTGTTCATGCTCGTGGCAGTGCTCGCCTACGTCGGCGCAGTCGGCTGAGGCGTTCAGCCGAGAACTGCGAGCAGGAAGGCGCACACCCGCGCCTCGTCACGCCAACGTTCGTATCGGCCGCTCTGACCTCCGTGGCCGGCGCCCATCTCGGTGCGCATGACGAGCGGCGAGGTATCGGTTCGCTCGGCACGGATACGAGCGACCCACTTGGCCGGTTCGTGATACGAAACTCGCGGATCGTTGAGACCGGCCGTCACGAACAGGGCCGGATAACTGCGAGGACCGGTGTTGTCGTAGGGCGAGTACGACGCGATGTAGGAAGCGTACGGTTCGCTGCGCGGATCGCCCCATTCCTCCCACTCGGTCAC
>JBEDFW010000023.1:0-2948 GCA_041174985.1 Actinomycetota bacterium
GCCCACGTCGGTCACGCTACGAGGTCAAGGCGTCGCGCACCTGTGATGCCAACGAAACGAGATACGACCGGTACGTACCCGACGGAACGGTCAGAGTGTCGAGGATCACCACGCGGACACCAGTCTCCTCGGCCAAGGCCTGCACCACGTCGTCGGGCGCGCCGACCTCGGTGAAGATGACCGAGACTCCTCGACTCGCGATGACCTCTTTCAAGTCGACCAAATTGGCTGCCGACGCTTCGGCGGCCGTGGAGAGATTCGGCACGACGGAGCCGAGCACCTCGAAACCGTAATGGGCCGCGAAATAGGCCATCGACACGTGTCCGGTGATCAGGACGCGATCGACGTCGGGAATCGACGACACGATGTCGACGATCTCACCATCCAGAACGTCGAGGGAGTTGATGTAGAGCCGCGCCGCCTCATCCACGTCGAGACCGATCTGACCCAATTCCTCGTTCAGATGCTCGACCGCTTCGGCGACCGCCAGCGGATCGGTCCAGAAATGAGGGTCGTTCGCACCATGCTCATCACCATGCTCATCACCATGCTCATCACCGTGCTCGTGCTTGGCACCCGACAGAGCCGTCACGTGCTCTCCGAGTTCCACCACCGGGGCATCGGTCTCGGCCAACACCTCGATCAGTCCCTCTTCGAAACCAAGACCGTTCGCCACGACCAGGGTGGCTGCGTTGACCGCTTCGACGTCCTTGGCCGATGGTTCCCATTCATGCGGGTCCACACCGTTGGGAACGAGAACTTTCACGTCGGCCACATCGCCGACCACGTCGGTAACGATCGCGCCGAGCACCGCGTGGGTGACGACGATGGTCGGACGACCGCCGGATTCCTCTCGGGTGGACGAACACCCCGAGACCGAACTCAGAAAGGGAATCAGGGCGACAGTGGCAAGGAGGGCTCGTACTCGCATGGGAATAATGATAATGGTTCTCATTCTGCTGGACAACTCCCTGGTGGTTCGACCACTACCGTCGGCTCATGCCGTCGGCGTTCCTGCATCCCTTCGCCAAGCCCACTCGCAGCGACTTCCGAACCATCGTGGCCGGACGGGGCTCGATCGTCACCGATTCGACCGGTCGTCAGTACATCGATGCCATGGCCTCGCTCTGGTACTGCGCCGTCGGTCATGGCCGTCGTGAGATCGCCGACGCCATCGCCACGCAGGCGTCGACCCTCGCTGGCTACTCCACCTTCGACCCGTTCACCAACGACGTCGTCGAAGAACTAGCCGATCGCCTGGTCGGCATCGCGCCGATGGTCGACTCACGAGTCTTCTTCTGCTCCTCGGGTTCCGAGGCCGTCGACACCGCGATGAAGTTGGCCCGACTCGCTCATGTTCAGGCCGGTCGTGCCGAACGCACGACGATCATCTCGCGCCAACGCGGCTATCACGGAACGGCGTACGGCGGCACGAGCGCGCAGGGCATTCCGCCCAACCGAGAGGGATACGGCCCGCTCGTCGGCGATGTCGTCCAGGTTCCGGCCGACGACATCGAAGCTCTCGCCACGGCGATGGCGCATCACTCGGAGACCATGGCCGCCGTGCTCGTCGAACCCGTCCAGGGTGCCGGCGGGGTGTTCCCACCCACCGATGGCTATCTCGAGTCGGTGCGTCGCCTGTGCGATCAACACGGTGCATTCTTGATCTTCGACGAAGTGATCAGCGGATTCGGACGACTCGGTCACTGGTTCGCCGCGCACCGATTCGGCGTGCGCCCCGATCTCGTCACCTTCGCCAAGGCCGTCACCTCGGGGTACCAGCCCCTCGGCGGCGTCTTCGTCGGACCAGCGGTGCGTGCCAACCTCGAAGCCGATCCCAACTTCTTCCTGCGTACGGGCTTCACCTACTCCGGTCACCCGACGGCGTGTCGAGCGGCTCTCGTCAACATCGACATCATCGAACGCGAGGGTCTCGTCGAGCGAGCTCATCACATCGGACGGCGGCTGTCGGCCGGCCTGCATTCACTCGCCGCCGATGGTCTCATCGCCGAGGTGCGCGGTGACGGTGCCGTGTGGGCGATCGCCCAGAATCCGGGAGTCGACCCGATGGCCGTTCGCGATCGCATGCTCGACGACGGAGTCATCACGCGAGCCGTCGGCACCGACACGAACACGTTCTGCCCTCCCCTCGTCATCACCGACGCCGAGATCGATCGCGTCGTCGACGTTCTGACCCGCGCCGTCACCACACCATGAGCGCCCACTCCGGACCACGACCGGTTTTCGATCCGTTCGACCCGTCGTTTCGTGCCGATCCTTATCCGTTCTACGACGCTCTTCGCACCCACGACCCGGTCCACCGCACACCGCTCGGAACCATCGTGCTCACGCGGTACGAAGACGTCGCTTCGACGCTGCGCAGCAACGACTTCAGCCGAGACATCGAGGCCAACGGCAACGAACCGACCGACGAAATCGGCCGTGCCAAGCGAGCTCGTCGTCAGGGACGGAACGCGACCAAATCGATCCTGAACCTCGATCCACCCGACCACACGCGCTTGCGTCGCCTCGTCAGCAAGGCTTTCACACCGACGGCGATCGAACGCCTGCGCCCCCGCATCCAACAACTCGTCGACGACGTTCTCGACGTGGCCGCTCGACGAGGCGGAATCGAACTCGTCGACGAATTGGCGTTCCCGATCCCTTTTCAGGTCATCTCCGACCTGCTCGCGATGCCCACCGATCGTGCCGATGAACTGCGTGAGTGGAGTCAGATCATCACCTTCAGCCTCGAGCCGACCTCGACGCTCGACGACCTGGCCCTCGTCGACCAGGCATTCGCTGAGCTGATCCCCTACCTGATCGAGATCATCGAGAAAAGGAAGCGCGCGCCCGGCGACGATCTGTTATCGGCCCTTCTCGCCGTCGAGGATCAAGGCGACACACTGTCGATGCCCGAGCTCATCAGTTTCGTCGTACTCCTCTAC
>JBEDFW010000024.1:0-3692 GCA_041174985.1 Actinomycetota bacterium
ATGTCGCTCTCGGTGAGAGGTTCGGGCCCGGGCTCGAGAGGTAGGGGCTGCTGTTGCGAGGCATCGAAAGCGGCCTCGAGTTTGCCCACCATCTCGGCGTGTTCGGCGTTGCGGGAGACCAGGCGGTCGAGGCGATCTCGTTGGATGATCGCCTCCTGTTCGAGCGAACGCCGATCGAACTGGAGTCCGCAGACTTCGGTGAGTCCGTCGAGCAGGGCGACCGACGCAGCCGGGTAACTCATCGAGGGCAGATACTGCGGCACCTGGGCCCAGAGAGTGATGGAGGGGATGCCGACGCCGGTGAGGCTGTGTTCGAGGACCGCACCCATGCCGGCGGGCACGTCGACCGATGTACGCAAGAAGGCGAATCGCTGAACGAGTTCTTGTGAGGGCGTGGTGGCCGACAGACGGCTCGGTCGGGTGTGAGGAGTCGGGAACGGGTAGGCGCCCAAGCCGACCATCATCGTCACTCCGAGTCGGCGGCAGAGTTCGGCGGTGGCCGCGGCGAACCGATGCCAGGCCGAGTCGGGTTCGCTTCCGGTCAGCAGAACGATGTCACGCCCGTTCGCATCGTGACCCGAGTACATGTCGATCGACGGCCATTCGAGATGGGTGTTACGACCGTCGCGGATCTCCATCGTGGGACGACGGGCGCGGTAGTCGATGAAGACATCGGTGTTGTACGACGCGAGTGGAAAGGGGTCCATCTGGCTCTCGATGGCCGACACGGCTTCGGCCGCGGCCTCGGCGGCGTCGATCCAGCCCTTCAGCGCGACCACGAGGATGGGGGAGTCGAGTTCGGGAAGATCGCCGTGGAGTTGAAGATCGGGCAGATCGCTCACGACAACGCCTCGAGGCGAGCCGCCGCAGTAGTGGCGGCGTCGATGACCTGTTGATTGAACGGTTCGAGTTCGGCCGGATCGCGTTGCCCGAGCGCGCCACCGAGATATCGCGCGTACACGCCTTCGAGAATGCAGGCCAGCTTCCAGTAGGCGAAGGCGACGTAGAAGTCGAGACGGGAGATGTCGCGTCCGCTCACTGCGGCATATCGCGCGGCGAGGTCGGCGCGGTCGAGAAATCCGGGTGCGGTGCAGGCTTGTCCGGTCCAGGCCGAAGCGGCGTCACCCGGGCCGGTCCAGTAGACCATCAAGAGACCCAGATCGGCCATCGGATCACCGAGAGTGCAGATCTCCCAGTCGAGCACGGCGATCACGTCGCCGGCGGCGTCGACCATGCAGTTGTCGAGTCGATAGTCGCCGTGCACGAGAGTGGCCGGTCCTTGCTCGGGGATCCGCTCGAGCAAGGCATCGTGAACGCGGTCGACGATCGGGAGATCGCGGGTCTTCTGTGCGTTCCATTGGCCGTACCAACGCTTCAACTGACGAGCGATGTAACCGTCGTGGCGTCCGAGTTCTCCGAGACCGACGGCGGTCGGATCGACGGCGTGGATGGCCGCCATGGTGTCGACGATCGACTCCGATGCTCGACGGCGTGCAGCGGGAGTGAGTTGACGTTCGGCGGCGTCTCGATCTCGGATGACGAGACCGTCGACGAAACGCATGACGTAGAACGGCGCCCCGTTGACGTCGACGTCGTCACAGAATCCGAGTGCCGGGGCGACCGGTACCGGCGTGTCCTGAAGGGCGGCGATGATGCGGTGTTCGCGTCCCATGTCGTGGGCGCTGGCGAGGACGTGTCCGAGTGGGGGACGGCGTACGACGTAACGCGATCCGTCGGCGCCGGTGACGCCGAAGGTGAGGTTGGAGTGGCCGCCGGCGATGAGATCGAAAGTGAACGGACCTCGTGCGCCGGCAACATTGGCTTCGAGCCACGCAGTGACTCGCGGGACGTCGACTCCAGGAACGTCGGGACCGCTCGCGCTCACGACCCGTACGGTAGCCCCGCTACGAGCCGACCCCGCACGAATGCCGACACCATCGGTCGAATTCCGGTGGCGGTATCGTCGACCTCATGTCGATCGACGTCACCGACGCAACTTTCGAGACCGAGATCCTCCAGCGGTCCCAGACGACACCCGTGGTCGTCGACCTCTGGGCGCCGTGGTGTGGACCGTGCAAGGTGCTCGGGCCGATTCTCGAGAAGGTGGTCGACGCGACGAACGGCAAGGTCGTCTTGGCCAAGGTCAACGTCGACGAGAACCCGGGCCTCGCGCAGGCGTTTCGTGTGCAGGGCATTCCAGCCGTGTTCGCCATTCGTGACGGACAGGTGGTCGACGCGTTCCAGGGTGCCTTGCCCGAACGCGACGTCGCCAGTTTCGTGGCCGGACTTCTACCGACTGAAGACGACGAACGAATCTCGCGACTCTTGGAAGCGGGTGACGAGGCGAGTCTCGTGGAAGTACTGCAACTCGATCCGGGCAACGAGCGAGCCGTCGTCGGTCTGGCCGACGTTCTCACCGCTCGTGGTGAGGGAGAAAAGGCACTGGCTTTGTTGGCTCGGGTTCCCGAAACCGACGACGTGCGTCGAGCCGCAGCCGCGGCCCGAGTGTCGATGCGTCCGGCGGACGACTTCGACGATCGTCTGGCCGAATTGATCGATCGAGTCAAGGGCGACGACGACGCTCGACAGCAATTCGTCGACATCCTCGAACTCATGGGCCCCGAGGACCCGCGGACCGCTCAGTGGCGCAAGAAACTGACCGCGCGCCTCTACTGAACCGTCACCATCCGTCACCGTGACCTCGTCTCTTCGCCGTCCCGTCGACCGCCTCGACGAATTCTTCGACGTCGCGATCGTCGGCGGTGGCATCACGGGAATCTGCGTGGCACGCGAGGCGGCCAGTCGCGGTCTGCGAGTCGTCCTCGTCGAACGCGGTGACTTCGGCTCCGGAACGAGCAGCGCAACCACCAAGTTCATCCACGGTGGCATCCGATATCTCGAGCAGTACGACGTGGCGGTCGTGCGCGAAAGTTTGCGCGAGAGGCGTATTCTCGCCCTCGGCGCCCCGCACCTCGTGCAGCAGATGCAATTCGTGATGCCGGCTTGGCGCTGGAGCAAGCCGGCCACGCCGTTGCTCGGAGCAGGTGTGGCGCTCTATCACTCGTTGTCATTCGACCGGAATCGTCAGGCTCCTCCGTCGCTACGCATCCCCACGCCGCGATGGTTGAACCGAACCGAATTGTTGTCGCGTGTTCCGTGGCTCGACCCTGACGACCTGCAGGGTGGATTCGCCTATCACGACACTCTCAACGTGCACCCCGAACGACTTCTGCTCGCCTATGCGCGTTCGGCGGCCGCGGCCGGAGCCGTGTTGATCAATCATTGCGAAGCCTCCGGTTTCGTCGTGGAGGACGAGGGTGACACGGCGTTCGTGAGAGGTGTGCGAGTGCGCGATCGCCTCGACGATCGGGAGTACCGAATCGAGGCGACGGTCGTCGTGAACGCCGCCGGCCCATGGATCGAAGACGTCCTGCGACCCCTCGGTCGCCGACTCGGAGTCGGTGTCGAGCGATCCAAAGGAGCGCACGTCCTCACCCGCCCGCTCGGCGGTGGCACCGTGACGGACGCCGTTCTGGCGCGAGCGCGCTCGGGACGTCATGTGATCGTGTCGCCGTGGATGGGCAAATCGTTCATCGGCCCCACCGACACGCCGATGTCGCCCGACGATCCGGTCACCTGCGATCCCGAGGACGTCGAGCAGATTCTCGAGACGGTGAACTCGACGATCGGAC
>JBEDFW010000025.1:0-9907 GCA_041174985.1 Actinomycetota bacterium
ATCGGTGATCGACGTCGCCGATCTGCGTCGCGGCACGGCGAACCTTCCGTCCGAAGGGAACGTGGTGATCATCGATCCGATCGGAGGGCCGATCGCCGTCGCGTTGGCCGAAGAGCTCGGTGATCGTGCAGTTCTCGTCACCCCCGACAACATCGCCGGTAACGAGTTGTCCCGCACCGGCGACCTCGCGCCGGCCAATGTTCGTCTCGCGCAGCGCGGCGTCACCGTCGTCAAGCGCGCCGTCGTGCGGGCGGTCGAAACGAATGGTTTCGGAGTTCGCGTCCGTCTGCAGGATCGCTTCTCGGGCGAAGTGCGCGAGATCGACGGAGCAGTCGCCGTCGACGCCGGTTTCCGATTGCCGTCGGAAACCATGAGCGACGTCCATCACGTGATCGGTGATGCCGTGGCTCCGCGCACGATCCTCGAAGCCGTGCTCGAGGGCCGCCGCGCCGCCCGCGCGGTCGACTGATACTGCCGAATTCAGCGAATCGCTGCGATGCGATCGATCGCATCGGGGGCGAACACGTCGATCACGGCGCGAATCGTTCCTTCGCGGGCGACGGCCTCGATGACGGCTCCGCCGCTCGCCCGTTCGGGTAACCCGGTCGTGAACACGACGAGGCCCGATCCGGTCACGGCCTTCACCGCCGCGGCGCGGCCCAAGGTGCGCCACACCACGTCACCGCGCTGCAGACCAGGGCGCACCGTCGTGTGTCCGCCGGCGAGATCGAACAGAACGTCGCGACCGTCGGCCGAGCGCGCCCGACCCGAGACCTCGAGAGATTGCGCGATCTTGGCTCCCCATTCCACCGAACCGAATCCACCCGCCCGCAACAGCGCGTCGACGATGTCGCGCAAGGTGCGTACTTCGGCACCGTCGTTCGCGTCTGCCTCAGCTCGAACTCGCTGATTGGCGAGCGCCACGTAGGCCGGGTCGGTGTCGAACCCCAGGAAACGACGTCCGGTTCGCCGGGCTGCAACCGCGGTCGAACCCGAGCCCATGAACGGATCGAGAATCAGATCACCGGCGAACGAGTAGAGATGGATGCATCGCTCGACCAAGGCGACCGGGAACGGTGCCGGATGATTCACCCGTGTCGCACTCTCGGGTGGGATCTCCCACACGTCGAGAGTGGCTTCCATGAATTCGTCGGCCGGCACGGTCGACTCGAACGGCAATCCGCGCTTCTCGCGCTTCACGAGCGAGACCGCGCGATCGAAACGGCCCTTGCTCGCGATGATCAAGCGTTCGGTCGTGTCGCGCAGAACCGGATTGGTGGCTGAACGGTACGAACCCCACGCACAGTTGCCCGACGACCCGCGCTGCTTCATCCACACCACTTCGCCCCGCAACAAGAGACCCAGGTCGTCCTGCAAGATGTCGGTCACGTCGGCGGCGAGTGATCGGAACGGACGCCGACCCAAGTTGGCGACGTTGATCACCATGCGCCCGCCGGGTTCGAGAACTCGAACGCATTCGGCGAACACGTCTCGGAGCATGTGGAGGTAGTCGAGGTAATCGGCGGGGATGTGATCCTCACCGAGGGCGGCTTCGTAGGCCTTGCCGGCGAAGTACGGCGGTGAGGTCACGACGAGCCCGACCGAATTGTCGGGAACCTCACGCATGTCACGCGAGTCGCCGATCAGGATGCGATCGGCCACCGCGGCGACGCGAACCGGATCGGCCAGCGAGTCGTCGTCGGACACTTCCGGGGCCCGGAATCGCGCGTAGAACGCTCTCGAGTCGTGACCCTCTCGGCGAGAGGCGCCGAAGGACGACGTCGACGTGGTGCGGCGAGATCGCGTCGCACGACTCGGCGTGTCGTCGGACATGCTCGGCAGGGTACCGAGGCATGGGTAAAGATGGGACGGTGATCGCCTCGCTCGTGATGCTCCCCGTCGCGTACCTGCTCGGCACGTTCCCGAGCGCGGTGCTCGTCGCGCGGGCACGCGGTATCGACATCACCACGGCGGGCTCGGGCAATCCGGGCGCCTCCAACGTCAGCCGCCTTCTCGGACGCAAACTCGGGATATTGGTGTTCGTCCTCGACGGACTGAAGGGTGCGCTCTCGGTGTTGGCCGGCTTCGTGGCCTTCGAGTACGCCGGCGCGCTCATGCTCGCCTGTGCGGCCGTGGTCGGACACGTCTTCCCCGTCACGCGTCGTTTCAAGGGTGGCAAGGGCGTGGCCACGGCTGGTGGCGCGATGCTCGCGCTCTACCCGCTGGTCAGTCTGGTGCTGCTCGCGCTCTGGTTGATCGTGGTGAAGCTCTCCAAGAAAGCGTCCCTCGCCTCACTCGCCATCGTGATCGGTCTACCGATCGGACTCGTGATCGTCGGACGACCGGCCGCCGAAATCCTCACCACCGTTGGCCTCGGCATCTTCGTGATCTGGCGTCACTGGCCCAATCTGAAGAGGTTGGTTCAGGGCGAAGAACTCTCGTCCCGTTAGACGAGACCCGGATTCGTCTGGGTCGCCGCGCGCTGCATTCGTTCGACGGGCAATTCGCGCATGTCGGGATGCGTGAGGATCCAGAACTGTCCGTTCACGATCGCGTCGTGAACCTGATTCGCCACGTCAGTGGCCGGGATTCCACTCTCGACCCCGTCGTGGAGGGCTTGGTTCATCATCGCGCTGATCGGGTCGATGATCTCCTTGGGTTGCTCACCGAGCCGGTCGGTCCAGTGAATGTTGCGCATGAGATCGGTCTTCACGAAACCCGGGCACAGAACGCTGCACGAGACGTTGGTTCCTTTGGCCGCCATCTCGAGATACAAGCCCTCGCTGATCGCGACGACCGCATGCTTGGTGGCGTTGTACGGACCGAAGCCGGGCATCGCCACCAGTCCGGCCATCGATGCGGTGTTCACGATGTGGCCCTCGTTCTGGTCGAGCATGATGGGAAGGAACGAACGAATGCCGTGCACGACGCCGTACAGATTGATGTTGACGACCCACTCCCACACACTCATGGGTCCGGTCCACTGATCGCCGACTCCGGCGACACCGGCGTTGTTGCACAACACGTGAGCCGCGCCGTACTTCTCGAGGGTACGTCGGGCCAGTTCTTCCATGCTCTCGCCGAGCGACACGTCGGCGACGACCGGGAGAACGTCGGCTCCGCCCTCGGCCAGTTCGGCCTCGACGGCTCGCAGGCGTACTTCGTCCATGTCGGCCAGCACGACCTTCATGCCGGCGGCCACGAACCGATCGGTGAGCGCCCGGCCGATTCCGCTGGCCGCGCCCGTGACCACGGCGACTTTTCCGTTGAGATCTCGCATAGCCGGACACCCTAGGCGAGCCGTAAGGTCTGGGTTCGTGGCCTACAAGTACCTATGGACTCCACTCCAACTCGGACCGGTGGCCACGCGGAACCGCATCGTTTTCTCGGCGCACCTCACCAATTACGCCCGTGACGGCAAGCCGACCGATCAGCATGCGGCCTACTACGGTGCCCGCGCGGCCGGCGGGGCCGGGCTCATCATCACCGAGGAGCACTCCACCCATCCGACCGACTGGCCGTACGAGAAGCTGATTCACGGCTTCCATCGCGACGTGATTCCGGGCTATCGCAAGATCACCGACGCGGTGCACCGCCATCGAGTCCCGATCTTCGCTCAGATCAACCACAACGGTGGTCAGGCCTCCAGTATGTTCAGCCGCCTTCCGGTCTGGGCTCCGTCTCCGGTGGCCGACCCACTCTTTCGCGAAGTACCCAAGGCGGTCACCCACGCCGAGATCGACGAGATCGTGGCCGGTTATGCGCTCGTCGCCGAACATTGCGCCGAGGGTGGATTCGACGGCATCGAACTTCAGTGCAGTCATTCGTCGATCGTGCGCGGTTTCCTCTCCCCCGCCACCAACAAACGCACCGACGAGTACGGCGGATCACTCGCCAATCGCGCCCGTCTCCTTCTCGAGATCGTGGCGGCCGTGCGACGCGTCATCGGCAATCGCCTCGCCCTCGGCGTTCGACTCTGCGGTGACGAACTCATCGAGAACGGAACCACGATCGACGAAGCAGTCGAAGTCGCGATGATGGTCGAGGCGAGCGGACACGCCGACTACATCAACACGTCGATCGGTGTCGCCACGGCGAGTTTGTTCATGATCGAAGCGAGCATGCACATCCCTCCGGGATACGCGATGTTCATCCCGAGCGCGATTCGCAAAGCTGTCGACCTACCGGTCGTCGGTGTCGGTCGATTCAAGGATCCGCTCCAGGCCGAGCGAGCACTCGCCGAGGGTCACTGCGACCTCGTCGGTGTGGTGAGAGGTCAGATCGCCGATCCCGACTTCGCCGTGAAGGCGCGCGCCGGAGCAACGGACGAAATTCGCCTCTGCCTGTCGTGCAACCAGGAGTGCGTGGGTCGCATGGGACTCAATCGCTGGCTCGGTTGCATCGAGAATCCGCGCACCGGCCGCGAGCACGAATGGGCGAGCAACGACCACGTCTCGATCACTCCCGCCCCGAAGAAGGTCATGGTCGTCGGAGCCGGCCCCGCCGGACTCCAAGCCGCGATCGCTGCGGCACGCAATGGCCATCGCGTGACCGTGTACGAAAAGGAATCAGTTGCCGGCGGGCAGGTTCGTTGGGCGGCGAGCGTTCCCAATCGCGCCGAATTCGGTGACATGATCCGCAACCAATTGAACGAGTGTCGTCGTCTCGGCGTCGAGGTCGTTCTCGGCACCGGGGTGTGGCCGGGACTCGTCGAGGAGAAGAAACCCGATCACGTGATCGTGGCAACCGGTGCCGAGCCAGCACGACCGTGGTGGGTCGCCGATCCCGACGCCGACGAAACCGCGCGTCGCGTCGTCGACGTGCGCTCCATTCTCGACGGAACGGCACCGCTCGGCGGGCCTCAGTCAGGTGAGTCGGTGGTCGTCGTCGACGAGATCGGCTTCCACCACGCGACGTCGGTGGCCGAACTTCTCGCCGATCGAGGTTGCGTCGTCGAGATCGCCACACCCGGCATGGTCGTCGGCCAAGACCTCGGCATCACGCTCGACATGGAGAACTGGTGGATCCGTGCCGGCGCCAAGGGCATCGTGCAGTCGACCGACCTCGTGCCGATGGGCTTCGCCAATGGAGAGCTCACTCTTCTGCATCACCCCACCGGAGCGAATCAGACCCGACGACCCGATTGGGTGGTTCTCGCCGTTCCACCTCATCCGGTCGAATGGCTCTACAACGACCTGAAGAGTGCGGGTGTGAGTGTCGAACGCGTCGGTGACTGCGTGGCCCCGCGACGAGCTCACGCGGCGGTCGTCGACGGCGAGCGCGCCGGTTCATCCATCTGATCGACCGCCCTACATCGTGTCACTGCATTAGAGTTACGTCGTGCTCGCCGCTTGGGGACCGATCGACGATCTCACCGAATGGCTGAAGGACATCTCGGGGAATTGGTGGTTCCTTGCTCTGGTCCTCGCGATCGCCTTGCTCGACTCCGTGATTCCCATCGTGCCGAGCGAGACCACGGTGATCATCGGTGGAGTTGCGGCAAGTGCCGCCGGTGACGGCCCGTATCCGGTGATCCTCGTGATCGTGGCCGGCGCAATCGGGGCTTTTCTCGGTGACAACCTCTCGTACCAGATCGGCTACAGCTTCAGTGACAACGTGCAACGCCGCGCCGAACGAAAGCCGGCCACGGCTCGACGACTCGCGTGGGCGGCCGACCAGATCGAAGAACGCGGTGGCCTTCTGCTCATCACCGCTCGATTCATTCCGGGTGGTCGCACCGCTCTCACGTTGTCGAGCGGCCTGACCCGACAATCACATCGGTGGTTCGCCGGATGGGTCGGCGTGGCCGCGTGCATCTGGGCGTCGTACGCCGCGATTCTCGGGTTCGCATTCGGAGAACGCTTCGAGGACGATCACACCCTCGCCTTCATCCTGGCTTTTGCAGCCGCGCTGGCCATCACGGTGTTGATCGAAGTGGTCCGCTGGTTGCACAAGAAGCGCACCAAGGCGGCCGCCGAGCGTACGGCGGTGTGATCGTCGGTCAGCGAAGGCTGGCGACGCTGAAACTGACCTGGACCAAGATGGCGATCACGGCGGCTGACACCGTGATGAATGACCCGATCATGAAACGTAGCGTTCCGTGCATCCGTGAGAAATCTCTCCGAAGCTCCCCGACGTCGGATTTCAAGCCAGCAACATCGGTCTTCAAGCCAGCAACATCGGACTTCAGCACCGCAACATCGGACTTCAGCACCGCAACATCGGACTTCAAGCCAGCAACATCCGACTTCAGCACCGCAACATCGGACTTCACGTCTTCCAACTCCGACTGCAAGGCGATCACGGCGAACTTCACCTCGATGAGGTCATCCTGACGCGCCAAGGACTCCCAGCCATCTGGAGGAAATTCCCCCATCAAGTCCTCGGCCAATTTTCCTCCCAAGTGCTCGGCCAATCGCCGCTGCAACTCACCTCGTCGCCTTTTCTCACTGTTCATCGTACTCCTCTCGTCGTGACCACTGTCGGGGTATCGACCCGCTGAATGTGGGTCCGACGAGCCACTTGGTGGGGGTGCTCCCCTAATCTTTCGGTGATGGACGCCCCGCTCGGATTGGTCGCCGTGGTGCCGGTTCGCGACGGCGTCCTGCCCGCTGGCGGTCTCGAAGCTCTCGGCGAATGCCATGGTGTCGGCGTCCTCGTGGGCACCGATCTCGAAGGAGCTCTACCCGACTCGCACGGTGTGGCCACGCGACTCTTCCTGGCCCCCACTGATTCGTGCGCACCGCGAGTTCTCGCCGATGCGGCCGCCGCAGTGCTCCGAAGTCACGCTCCTCGACTGTCGGCCGTCGTGCCGGCCTCACCCGACGGTCGAGACCTCGCGCCTCTTCTCGCTCGTCGGCTCGATCGTGCATTGTTCGCCGGAGCCACCGAAGTGTCCGCTCAACGAGTTCGAATCGCTCGCCAGGGTGGGCTCGCCATCGCGCAGTTCGACGTGCACTCACCTTTCGTCGCCACCCTCCAACCGGGTGTGCGCGGCGTCGAGAGTCGCGCGTCGGTCGCTCCCGACATCATCCACGTCGCCCAGAGCTCCGGAGTCACTGCTGCTGTCACATCGGAACGAGTTCTCCCACCCGACGTGTCGACCATGGATCTCGCCGAGGCTCCGCGCATCATCGGCGGCGGAGCAGGACTCGACGGTGCCGAGCGATTCGCGCGTCTCGGCGAAGTATCGCGCGCACTCGATGCGTCGATGGGAGTCACACGAGTGATCACCGACCGCGGATGGGTGTCACACGAGCGTCAGATCGGGACGACCGGCGTCGTCGTCGATCCTCGTCTGTACATCTCGTTCGGAATCAGTGGTGCGGTCCAGCACACGAGTGGTCTCGGCCAACCCGACCACATCATCAGCGTGAACACCGATGCGCACTGCCCGATGATGCAGATGTCCGATCTCGCGATCGTGGCCGATGCCAACGACGTGCTCGAGGCATTGGCCTCCCGGTTGTCGTCCGAGGCGCAGCGAGGTGTGGCGTGAACGTCACCGACGCCGACGTGATCGTCGTCGGAGCCGGCCCCGCCGGATCGTGCGCGGCGATCGAGCTGGCCAGAGCCGGTCGGCGTGTCATTCTCGTCGAGCGCGGCCCCTTTCCCGGTTCGAAGAACATGTACGGCGGGGTGGTGTACCCACGCGTGCTCGACCAATTGATCCCGTCCTGGTGGGAAACCGCACCCGTTCAACGCTGGGTCACTCGTCGTTCGACCATGGTGCTCGCCGAGACCGGCGCGCTCACGATCGACTACCGCAATCCGTCGTGGGGCGCGCCTCCCTACAACGGGGCCACCGCCTATCGACCCGACTTCGACAACTGGCTCGCCCAACACGCCGTCGACGCCGGGGCCACTCTCGTCACCTCCACCACCGTGACCGGTCTTCTGCGCGATGAACGCGGTCGGGTGTCGGGCGTTCGAACCGATCGTCCCGACGGCGATCTGACCGCGTCGGTCGTGATCGCCTGCGATGGCGTGAACAGCTTCCTCGCCAAAGAAGCCGGTCTCTACCCTCACACCGATCCAGCGAATTTCACCTTGGGCGTGAAAGAGACTCTCGCTCTGCCCAAGAGCGTGATCGACGAACGCTTCAACGTGCGCGACGATCAGGGTGTCGACATCGAGATCCTGGGTGGCACGTCGGGTGTCAATGGTGGCGGCTTCGTCTACACCAACCTCGACACCGTGTCGCTCGGAGCCGTCCTCAAGTTGCCCAAGCTCGCCGCGCAGAAGAAGCGGCCCGAAGAGATCATCGCCGGATTGAAGAGCCATCCGGCGATCGCTCCGCTCATCGAAGGAGCCGAGGTCAAGGAGTACTCGGCTCACGTCATTCCCGAAGCCGGTCTGTCGATGATGCCGACGATGGTCGCCGATGGCCTGCTCGTCGCCGGCGACGCGGCCGCGTTGTGTCTGGCCGCCGGGATCTGGCTCGAAGGGGTCAACTTCGCCTTGGCCAGCGGCATGTACGCCGGTCAGGCCGCCCATGAGGCACTGGCGCGCGGCGACGTGTCGGCCCGAACGCTCGGCATCTACACCGAACGACTGAACTCCACCTTCGTTCTGCGCGACCACAAGAAGTTGCGCAAGATTCCCGGGTTGGTGCTCTCCGATCGCGTGCAGCAGAAGTACCCCGCCTTCGTCACCGGTGTGGTCGAGCGGGTCTTCCGGGTCGAGAACCCCTCTCCCAAGCCCGGTCTGCGCCGCATCGTGAAAGAAGAGCGCAAGAAGGCCGGTATCGGACGGCGCGATCTGATGAAGGACGGCTGGACCGGTCTGCGAGGATTCGGCTGATGAAGATCGCACGCGACACCACGTGGCCCGAGATCTCGTTCGAGGAACGCATCGGAACCGCCGAATTCCGCATTCACGAACGCGCCCACATCGTGGTCGACGGAGATTCCTGTCGTGGGTGCTCCACACGCGAATGTGTGACGGCCTGCCCGGCCAATCTCTTCGTTCCCACGAGCGACGGAGGCATCCTCTTCAATTACGAGAACTGCTTCGAGTGCGGCACCTGCTACATGGTGTGCAACAAAGAAGGCGCGATCAGTTGGTCGTATCCCGAAGGCGGCTTCGGCGTCGTCTTCCATCGGACGTGATCTCGTGACCATCGCCGTCTGTTCGAAGTGGGTCACTCCCGTCGGTCGCGCCGACGATCGTTTCGCCGGCGTCTCGCCCGCCGATCAGGCGGCGCTCGAGTCAGCGCTCGTGTGGGGTGAGCGAACCGGCGAAGACGTCATGGTCGTGACCGCTGGCCCGATCGGTGCCGAGCGCGCGTTGCGAGATGCACTCGCGTGTGGTGCGAGTCGCGCGATTCGTCTCGATGTCGACCCGTCGGCTCCGACCATCGATGTCGCACGTGCGGTTGCACCTCTCGTCGCCTCGGCCTCATTGGTGTGGTGCGGTGACTATTCGCTCGACCGCGGGTCGGGTTCGTTCCCCGCTTTCCTCGCCGACGTACTCGGAGTCGAGCAAGCCCTGGGCCTCATCGGCCTCGATCTCACGGCCGCGTCACTAGGGGCGGTTCGTCGCCTCGATGGTGGTCGCCGCGAGATCTTGTCGATCGTGCCGCGGGCGGTCGTCTCGGTCGAGGGATCGGTTGCTCGCCTCCGTCGCGCTCCGTTGCGCGCACTTCTCGCCACCGAGAAATTGCCGATCGAAGTTCACCACGGTTCGGTCGACGGCGAAGACGTCGCCCTCGTGCCCTATCGTCCGCGCGCTCGTGTGCTTCCGGCTCCCGCTGGATCGAGTGCACTCGATCGAGTTCGCGTGCTCACCGACGCCGGTGGCGCACCGGCGCGCACCGAGACCGTCACCCTCGCGCCCGACGCCGCGGCCGATCGAATCCTGACCGCTCTGCGGGAGTGGGGCTATCTCGCATGACGTCGGCCGAGGT
>JBEDFW010000026.1:0-4327 GCA_041174985.1 Actinomycetota bacterium
TACGCCTTCGCCCCGGAAAAGGGCCTGAGCGACCGGGTCGTCGACCAGATCTCGTGGTGGAAGGGCGAGCCCCGCTGGATGACGCAGTTCCGTCTGCGCAGCCTCCGTCTGTTCGACAAGAAGCCGATGGCTCCGTGGTTCGCCGACAACATGCCCGACATCGACTTCCAGGACATCTTCTACTACTTGCGCCCGGCCACCGATCAGGTCGACGAGTGGGACGACCTGCCCGAGCAGATGAAGGCCACGTACGAAAAGCTCGGCATTCCCGAAGCGGAGCGCAAGTACCTCGCCGGAGTCACCGCGCAGTACGAATCCGAAGTCGTCTTCCACCGCAACCGCGAAGATCTCGAGGCGCAGGGAATTCTCTTCTGCGACATGGACACCGCGTTGCGCGAATACCCCGAACTCGTCAAGCAGTACTTCGGCACGGTCATTCCTCCCGGTGACAACAAGTTCTCGGCTCTCAACAGTGCTGTGTGGTCGGGTGGCTCGTTCATCTACGTGCCGCCGGGTGTCGAATGCGAGATGCCGCTGCAGGCCTACTTCCGGATCAACTCCGAGAACGCCGGCCAGTTCGAGCGCACGCTCATCATCGCTGACGAAGGCTCGAAGGTGCACTACATCGAGGGCTGTTCGGCGCCGGTGTACACGAGCGACTCGCTCCACTCGGCCGTGGTCGAGATCGTCGTGAAGCCGAGTGCGCGCGTCACATACACCACCATCCAGAACTGGTCGCCCAACGTGTACAACCTCGTCACCAAGCGAGCGCGCGTCGAGGCCGAGGGCCACATGGAGTGGATCGACGGCAACATCGGTTCGAAGCTCACCATGAAGTACCCGAGCGTGTACCTCGTGGGCCCCAAGGCCACGGGCGAAGTGTTGTCGGTGGCCTATGCCGGTGCCGGTCAGCACCAGGACGCCGGCGCCAAGATGGTGCACGCGGCACCCGAGACCACGTCGAAGATCGTGTCGAAGTCCATCAGCAAGGACGGCGGCATCACCACTTACCGCGGACTCGTTCGTGTCGACGAAGGTGCGTACGGCTGCAAGAGCCACGTGCAGTGCGACGCGCTCATCCTCGACGAGACGAGTGAGAGTCGCACGCTTCCGTACATGGAAGTGGGAGAGAAGGACGCGCAGATCGGTCACGAGGCCACGGTCTCCAAGATCGCCGACGAACAACTTTTCTACTTGCAGAGTCGTGGCTTGTCACAAGAGCAGGCGATGAGCATGGTCGTCAACGGATTCATCGAGCCCGTCACGCGCACGCTTCCCATGGAGTACGCCGTCGAGTGGAGTCGTCTCATCGAATTGCAGATGGAAGGCTCGGTCGGCTGACTCGTTTTTCTGGTGCGCGATCTTCACCTCGGAGGTGAATTTTTCTCACCAGAACACCGGTGTAAAGTTGCAGGTGTTATGCCGATGCGTCAGGAGTGCAAGCACTTCGAAAGTCGCACTTATCCCAACGGTGACACGGTGCGGAAGTGCAATCTCGATCTCGCGCCCGATGCGCCGTGGCGTTGTCCCGACGAGTGTTCCGGCTACGACCGTCGTCCCGATGCCGGATGGAGTTACGGATCCCTCGTCACGCCGCGCACACCCGATGAGCCGCCGGGTCTCGACGACGGAACGGCCGCTGCGGTACTCGATCAAGCCGAAGACATCGTGAACGCGATCGGTGCGCAGGTGATGGCCGACGTCGCCGCCGAGCGCGAGTGGAACGCCAAGCCCCGCTGGAAGCGGGCCTTTCGCCGACGCCCGAAAAACTGACCGGTCGGCCCGGACAATTTCTCCTATCTCGGTAGTAGTATTTCCCCCGTGCCCGTGTTGACCCCCGACATGGTGCGCAGTTCGGGAAACACCTGGTCGCAGGTGCGTACCCCGGCCCTCCAGCAGGCCGCTGCCGCACCGTTCCCCACCACCGATGCCGAACATTGGCGTTACAGCCGCATCGACGAATTGAGCCTGGCCGACTTCGCGCCAGCTCCTACCCCCACCTCGGTGAGCGGCGGATCGGCACCGGCCGTCGTCACGCAAGTTCCCGCATCGGCGGCGTCGGTCGACGCGAGTCTGACCGACCTGTTCCCGGTGCCAGCCGACGATCTCGAACTCTTCTCGGCGCTCAATCTCGCTCACATGGACGTGGTGGTCGTGCGGGTGCCGCGCAATGCCGTGGTGACCGATCCGATCGTCGTCACGCACCGCCTCACCGGAACCGGACGCGCGTTCTTCCCGCGCATCGTGATCGATGCGGCGGAGAACAGCGAAGTCACCGTGGTCGAATGCTTCGTGTCTCCCGACGACGAACGTCTGTTGGTGGTGCCGGCACTCGATGTTCGTACGGCCAAGAGCGCGCGCGTGAAGTATCTCGGCATCAATCAGTTGGGCGACGCAGCGTGGATGATCGGCGAGCAGTTCGCCGCTGGCCATCGCGACTCCGACACCTTGCTCGCCACGGTGGCTCTCGGAGGCGACTACGCCCGAGTGTCGACGGCCGCCCGCCTCGTCGAACAAGGTGGCAACACTCGTCAGGTCGCGCTGTATTTCGCCGGTGGCACACAGATGCACGATTTCCGAACGCTCCAGCAGCATTCGGCTCCCCGCACCACGAGCGACCTCTTGTTCAAGGGTGCTGTGCAGGACCAGGCCAAGAGCGTCTACACCGGTCTCATCAAGATCGACGCCAACGCCAAGGGTTCGCAGGCCTATCAAACCAACCGCAACCTCACGTTGTCGCACGGAGCCTGGGCCGAGAGCGTGCCGAACCTCGAGATCGAGACCAACGACGTGAAGTGCAGCCACGCCTCCACGGTCGGACCGATCGACGAGGATCAACTCTTCTATCTCGAGAGTCGTGGCGTGCGTCCCGACATCGCGCAGCGACTGGTCGTGCTCGGCTTCTTCGACGAGGTGATCGCTCAGTTGCCCGTGGGTGAACTCGCGCAGTCCTTGCGAGCCGAGGTGTCGCACAAGTTGTCGATCGGAGGCGTGTCATGACCGTCGTGTGTCGTTTCGACGAGATCGAATCCGGAACCGCCAAGCGCTTCGTGGTCGACGGTCGTCCGATCGCGGTCGTGCGCATCGAAAACGAGGTGTTTGCAATCGGTGACGTGTGCAGTCACGCCAACGTGTCGTTGTCGGACGGGGAAGTGTGGTGCGAGACCAAGCAGCTCGAGTGCCCGCGTCACTCGAGTGCCTTCAGTCTGGTGACGGGTGTTCCCGAAACTCTGCCGGCCACTCAGCCGGTGCCGGTGTATGGCGCCTCGGTGGTCGATGGCAACGTGGTGGTGGAGGTCGGATCGTGAGCACTCTCGAGATTCGCGGTCTCACGGCAACCGTCGCCGGCAAGCAGATCCTGAACGGGATCGACCTCACGATCTCGTCGGGTGAGGTCCACGCCGTGATGGGCCCGAACGGCGCCGGAAAGAGCACCTTGTCGGCGGTGGTCATGGGCAAACCTGGGTACACCGTCACCGGTGGTCAGGTTCTCCTCGACGGAGTCGACATGTTGACGCTGCCCACGTGGCAACGCGCCGCCGCCGGTCTGCATCTGATCATGCAGTACCCCACGGAGGTTCCGGGCGTGACGCTCGATGCCGTGCTCACCGAAGCGCTGAAGGATCGTGGACGCACCGATGACGTGAATCGTCTGACCGAACTCTTGCGAGCCGAGGCCGAACGTATTCATTTCGACGAGAAGTTCCTCGAGCGTCCCCTCAACGTCGACCTATCGGGTGGAGAGAAGAAGCGCAACGAGACCTTGCAGATGGCGGTGCTTCGACCCAAGATCGCCATTCTCGACGAGCTCGACTCCGGACTCGACATCGACGCACTTCGTGACTGCGCCCGTCGAGTGATGGACGCCACGCGCGAAGACGGAGTGGGTGCTCTGGTGATCACTCACTACAGCCGTCTGCTCGAAGAACTCACACCGAGCAAGGTGCACATCCTCGTGAAGGGACGCATCGTGACCACTGGTGGCCCGGAACTGGCCGACGTACTCGAACGTGATGGTTACGCCGCATTCACACCCGCCGATTCAGCGCAGGACTTCGCAGACGACTCAGCGGGCGATGCGCTCAGTGGCGACGCCCTGAGCGGCGATTACCTCGCCGGCTTGTAACGATCCCTTTGGCCTTCTGGGTCTGTATTCGGACTCTCAGCGTCCGTTTCTAGACCCAGAACACCGAAGCGTGATCGGGGAGTTGGGGTGATCAGAGGGCGCGGAGGCGTCGGATGCGCTCTTCGGTGGCCGGGTGGGTGGAGAACAACCGCGACAAGTTGACGCCTGATCCGCGGCGCTGGTTCTTGAACTCGGCCAGCG
>JBEDFW010000027.1:0-3916 GCA_041174985.1 Actinomycetota bacterium
CGAGATGCCGGCCAAGGCGTCCTCGAAGGGAAGTGCGAAAGAGAACGTCAAGGCCGCCCCCGGTCGGGTGGCGTCGCCGAAGACCGTCAACGACGTGATCCCGTTCCTTCACTTCCTCGAGAAACACCCGATCGGATCGACCGTGAAGGGGACCGTCGAGAGCTACTCCTCGCACGGTGCATACGTTCAGATCGGCGACGTGCGGGGCTACGTACCCCTGCGTCTCATGGGCGACCCGCCGCCGCGCGCCGCGCGCGACGTGATGGCTCTCGGCGACCAGGTGTCGCTCGAGGTGATGTCGGTCGTGGCCTCGCGTCGCAGCATCGATCTGAAGCCGAGCAATCGCAAGAGTGACGTCAAGATCGACGACGCGAAGTCGACGGCGAAGAAGTCAGCCACCCCGAAGAAGGCCGCGACCCCCAAGACCGTGGCGAAGAAGGCGACGGCCGCCAAGGACGGAGCGGCGAAGAAGGTCGCGACGAAGAAAGTGGCGGTCAAGAAGGTCGCAGCCAAGAAGGTCGCGACTAAGAAGACGGCTGCGAAGACGACTACGAAGAAGGCCGCGACCCCCAAGACCGTGGCGAAGAAGGCGACGACCAAGAAGACCGCTGCTCCGAAGAAGTCGGCGCGAGCAACCGTCACCAAGAAGTAGTCGTCGTGCGTCTGGCGACCTGGAACGTGAATTCACTGCGGGCTCGAATGCCGCGCGTCGAGGAGTGGATCACCGACGTGCGCCCCGATGTTCTCTGCATGCAGGAGACCAAGTTGGCCGAGGATGCGTTTCCCCACCTCGACTTCGAACGTCTCGGCTACGAGTGCGTTCACCACGGACAAGGTCAGTGGAACGGGGTGGCGATCGCATCGCGCGTCGGCCTCTCCGATCCGGTTCGCGGTTTCGCCGACGGAGCCCCGGCCGATCCCGAGGCCCGACTCGTGACGGCCACTTGCGGTGGCGTTCGGGTGAGTTCGGTCTACGTGCCGAACGGTCGCTCGCTCGACGATCCGCACTATACCTACAAGCTCGCGTGGATGAAGCGACTCCTCGGCCATCTCGAAGCGAACGAGTCCCCGGACGCCAACGTGATCGTGACCGGCGACTTCAACATCGCCCCCGACGATCGCGACGTGTACGACCCGAAGAAGTTCGTCGGAGCGACGCATGTGAGCGAGCCCGAGCGTGATTCGTTACGCGCCCTCGAGTCGTGGGGGCTCGTCGATCTCTTCCGGAAACTTCACGTCGAGGGTGGTCTCTACTCGTGGTGGGACTATCGATCGGGCGATTTCCATCAGGGCCGAGGTCTGCGAATCGATCTCGTGATGGGGACCGAGGCCATGGCGCGCCGGACGCGTTGGAGTATCGTCGACCGCAACGCCCGCAAAGGACAACAGCCGAGCGATCACGCTCCGGTTCTGGTCGATCTCGATGACTGACGACGCAACGACACCCTCCGAAGCCGTGAACGAGCGGGGCGAGAACATTCGCCGCGCACTTCTCGAGATTCCCGAGAACCGTGACACCTTGTACGAGTCGTCGACGGGGCGTGTTCGGTTGGCCGACGCTCTTCGACGGGCACTTCAGCACGCTGCGACGTCGACGGCACCCGACGACGTGGTCGCCCGCGCGGCCGATCTGATCGACCGCGCCGTGAGCGTTCTCGAGCCCGGCCCGCACGGACGCGGTTATCACGGATCGGCCGAAGGTTCGGTCGGAGGAGTGCCGCACGGTTTCACCAGTCACAGTCCCGTGACCGGACCGCTCAACGCCGTGGCGTCGGTCGTGTCGCTCTCGTCGTCGGCGACCGAAGTCGTGGCCGACGTCGTCTACGGAGACGCGTACGAGGGACCGCCCGGGCACCTTCACGGCGGATTCGTGGCGGCGATCTTCGACGAAGTGCTCGGTTTCGCCCAAGCGTTGTCGGGTGCACCGGGAATGACCGGCAAGTTGGAGATCACCTACCGTTCTCCGACTCCGCTGCACACTCCGCTACGCGTCGTCGGCCGCTTCGAGCGCATCGATGGTCGCAAGATCTTCACGACCGGCACCATTCATGCCGGCGATCGGCTCTGCGCCGAAGCCAAGGGTCTGTTCATCTCGGTGCGGCCCGAGCGATTCGGAATGCTCGACCAGATGCGTTCCGAGAACCAGTCGCGTTCTACGCACTGACGTTCGACCGCACGACCGCGAGCACCGCCTCACCGATGCGCGAGGCGACGATCGGCCCGACACCCGGAACGTCGATCAGTTCCGGAATGGATCGCGGAACGCGCCGGGCGATTTCGGCGAGTGTTCGATCGGAGCAGATGAGAGTGGGGGCGACTCCCGACACGCGCGCCGCACGACTCCGCCACTCGATCAGAGCGTCGAGCAACGGGTCGCCCGTCGAATCGGCTCGCTCGCGTCGAATCTGCTGGCCCGTGAGGAATTCGTCGGTGGGCGGAGAGGGAGGCGGGGCCGAAGGTAGGAGGCTCAGGAACGACGAGGGAACGACGTCGCGGTTGCGGCGGTGGCGTGACGACGTGAACACGAGTCGGTCGGAGGCTCGGGTGATGGCCACGTAGGCGAGACGGTTCTCTTCGGCTCGCGCCTCGTCGCTTCGAGCGGAGGAATGAGGAACCAATCCGACGTCGCAGCCCGCGACCACCACGGCGTACCACTCGCGACCTTTGGCGGCGTGGAACGTGAGCAATTCGACGGCGTCGTCGGAGCGTTCGTTCTGGAAGGGCCGATTGGTTCGAACCCAGGCGAGGAAGCCGAGACCGTCGCGTCCACCATCGGCGATGAATTCGTCGACGGCATCGGCCACCCGCCGGCGGGCGACGATCACTCGCTCGTCGGCGTCATCCGACGGTTGTCGCGCGTCGTGGCTCCACATCGCGAGACGACTGCGGTTTGGTTGTTCGCCGGCCGATCGCACCGCCATCTGGATCGGATCCGATGCCGCCGCACCGCTCAGGACCGCTGGTATGCCCACGGCGGTCAGCGCTTCGTGAATGGCCGGAAGTTGAGCGTTGGTGCGAGCGAGGACGGCGACGTCGCGCCAACGGGCGAACGTCGGCTTCACGTCGGCGACGATCTGGGCGATACCGGCTGCCTCGAGAGCGTCGTCGTCGAACACGTACGAAACCGGAGGAGTTCCGTTCGGTCGGGCCGACGTCAGTGGGGGCGGTGTCTCGCGATTGTCGGCCAGCAGTCGAAGTCCGGTGGCGACGATCTCCGGTGTGCATCGGTGATTGGTGTCGAGTCGCACGATCTCGACCCCGGGGAAGTAGCGCTCGACATCGGTGAGGAAACGGGGGTCGGACCCGTTGAACCCGTAGATGGCCTGCGCCGGGTCGCCGACCAGGGTCAGATCGGTGCGATCACCCAGCAGTGAGGCGAGGACTTCGTACTGAAGAGGGTTGAGGTCCTGCGCCTCGTCGACGAAGAAGTGTCGGAAGCGCCACCGAATGGCGGCGGCGTACGCCGGATCGTTCATCGATCCGATCACGAGATCGAGCAAGTCGTCGAGATCGATGACACCACGCTTCTTCTTGAGGTTCTCGACATCGGACATGACGCGGGCGACGTCGCGGCCACCGGTCGACACGGAACGCCCGTCACGTTTGGCGACTCCGGCGTACTGATCGGGAGTGATGCGACGAGCACGCGCCCAATCGATCTCCTGGACGAGATCGTGAAGTTTCCCACGTTGCTTCTCGCCGAGAACTTCGGCGACGAGTCGAGTTCGATCGGAGATGACGGTGGGGTGGCGTCGACCTTCATCGTCCCATTTCTGTCGGAGAATCGACAGACACACCGCGTGGAAGGTGCCAGCGATCGGAGTGTCGTCGAGGCCGAAAGAGGCCAGTCGCTGCTTGAGCTCGAAAGCGGCCTGTCGAGTGAAGGTGAGAACCACCGAATGACGTGCATCACTCG
>JBEDFW010000028.1:0-13641 GCA_041174985.1 Actinomycetota bacterium
GCCTTGGCGTTGCCGACGAGGTGCACGGGCACCGACACCGTGAGCTCTTCACTCAGGTCGATGCGCATGAAGTCGACGTGAGCCACGGTGCGACGAACGGGGTGACGCTGCATGTCCTTGACCACGGCCGGGTACGAGTTGCCGTCGACTTCGAGCGTGAGGATGGTGTTGACACCCGCCGGTCCGGAGAGAGCGACTCGGAGATCGGCGCGCGGCACCGAGACCGACACGGGGGACATGCCCAGTCCGTAGAGCACGCCGGGAATGTTCTCCTCGCGGCGAAGGCGACGAGCAGCGGCCGAGCCCTCGGCGCGACCCGATGTGATGCGAAGTGTGGTGGACATGGCGGACCTTTCGTGCACGGACTCAACGGGGCGACGAACCGCCGGAAACCCGCTGGTGATACCGGGTCGCCATGCTAGGGCCGACCGAGGGGGGATCCCACCTCAGGCCTGGTTCTCGCCGCCGAAGATCTCCGAGACGGAGGTGTCGTCGAACACCGCCGACAGGGCGTCGGCGATGATCGGGGCCACCGAGATGACCTCGATCTTGTCGATCAGTTTCTCGGTGGGAATGGGCAGCGTGTTGGTCAGGATCACCCGGTCGATGCGGGACGATGCCAGGCGTTCGACGGCCGGCCCCGACAGAACGCCGTGGGTCGCCATGGCCCAGACCTCGGTGGCGCCCTTGTTGAGGAGCAGTTCGGCCGCCGACACGATGGTGCCGCCGGTGTCGATCATGTCGTCGGTGAGGATGCAGAGTCGTCCCTCGACGTCACCGATCACGTCGAGCGCCTGAGCCGTGTTGGTGGTGCCCTTCGGGCGACGCTTGTACACGAAGGCCAGATCGGCGCCGAGGTGCTGTTGCATGCGCTCGGCCACTTTGATGCGGCCGGCGTCGGGCGACACGATCACCGGGTCCTTGGCGTTCTTGCGGATGTATTCCTCGATCACGGGCATCGCGGTCAGGTGGTCGACCGGCCCGCCGAAGAATCCTTGGATCTGCCCGCTGTGCAGATCGATCGACACCATGCGCTTGGCGCCGGCAGTGAGGAAGAGATCGGCGATCAGCCGAGCAGTGATCGGCTCGCGTCCTTCGGCCTTGCGGTCCTGGCGGGCGTAGCCGTAGAACGGGCAGACCGCAGTGATGCGTTTGGCCGACGCGCGTTGAGCGGCGTCGATCATGATGAGTTGCTCCATGATCGAGTCGTTGATGCTGCGCCCGTCGCATCCGTAGTGCGTCTGCATGATGAAAACGTCGCAACCACGCACGCTCTCGCCGAAACGCGGACGTACTTCACCGTTGGCGAATTCGACCAGGTTCGGATCACCCAGTTCGATTCCGAGGTTCTTGGCCACTTCCTGGGCGAGGGTCGGGTGCGTTCGACCCGAATAGAGAGCCATTCGCTTGGTCGTGACCTTGTCCATGAACGTGAATCGCCCTCTCGTGGATCGGAACAGCCCGCCGCCTGTTCAACTCGAACTATAGAACGGCCCGGTCGTCGTGCCCTCAGCCACGCTGGCGCCCGGTGCGAGATGAGCGAAAGGACCGACGTGGCAGTCGTCGCCGATCACGGCGTGACGCGCCACGGTGTTCTCGACGACGCTTCGCTCGCCGACGGTGGTGTCGACCAGACGGGTGTTCGGACCGATCTCCGACCCGGACCCGATCGAGGTGCGTCCCTGCAACATGGTGCCAGGGAACAGAGTGACGTCGCGGCCGATCGTCACGCCGGTGTCGATGAAAGTCTGACGCGGATCGAGCATGGTGACTCCGTTGAGGAGCCACTGGCGGTTGATCCGAGATCGCAATTCGCGCTCGGCGAGAGCCAGTTGCCAACGATCGTTCACACCGAGGGTCTCGGCCGGATCGGCGGTCACTGCGCCGACTTGGTGACCCATGCCGGCGAGTGAGGCGATGACGTCGGTGAGGTAGTACTCGGATTGCGAGTTGTTCGGTGACAGGTGGCGGAGGGCCGGTCCGAGCAGATCGCGTCGGAAGGCGAAGATGCCGGTGTTGATCTCGGTGATCGCTCGCTCGTCGGCTGAGGCTTCGCGTTGTTCGACGATGCGGAGCACCCGTCGCGACTTCGGGTCGCGCACGATTCGCCCGTAGCCCGTGGCTCCTCCGGGCGTCCCGGCGAGATCGGCCACGAGAACGGTGGCTCCGAACCCGTTCGACTCGTGATGTGTGACCAGTTCTTCGATGGTTTCCGGTCGCAGCAGTGGCGTGTCCCCGGTGAGAACGAGGACCGTCGACGTGTCGTCGAGATCCACCGATCGAGTCACCCCGGCGTTCGTGGCGTCGTCGAGGGCGTCGAGGCCGACCAAGGTGGCGTCACCGGTGCCGCGTTGCACCGCCTGCTCGGCGAACGACATGTGTGCCCACTCGGGAGCATCGTCGAGAACTCGTTTTGTCACCCGTTCGGCACCGTGGCCGACGACGACGACCGTGCGATCGGGTCGAACCGAGGCGAGCGAATGCACCACGTGCATCACGAGAGGACGACCGCAGATCAAGTGAAGAGGTTTGGGTCGGGCCGAACGCATCCGGGTTCCTTCGCCGGCGGCGAGGATGAGGGCGTACACGGGCACGACAACAGAGATAGCAGGTCAGCGAGTCGGACCGAGTGACGAGGACCGCCGAATGTCTCGTGGAGCGGACCGGCGCGGCTCGAGAGAACGTCGGGCGGAGGATCCGGATGTTTGCTCCGGGGAGAGGGATCGAACCCCTATTCGCGGAATCAAAATCCGCTGTCCTACCGATTGAACGACCCCGGACGGTGCCCCGCATCGTACCGGCTGTGCCGGGTCGGGTTCCTGGTCACGAGCCGGGCCGGGTGGTCGTCGATGTCGACCGCCCACCCCTCGGCGTTGGCTCGGGCAAGAGCAGTGGCTAGGGTTCCGAGGGTTATTCGTTCGAGAGGTCGCCATGGGTTCGTTGATCAAGAAGCGTCGCAAGCGGATGCGTAAGAAGAAGCACAAGAAGATGCTGCGCCGTACGCGTCACCAGCGTCGTAAGTAATCACACCCTGGCGCAACGGTCGACTCGACCGTCGTCGTCCAACCGTCACCGGTGTCCGGTGACCACCACCGTCGCTTCGGGTAACCGTGTCGTCAGGTATCCGTGATCGCCGGGAACGAACCACGTCGCTCCGCTTCCGGCCAACGTCGGACTGATTCCTGAAGCGGCCGTGATCCGTAGCTTCCAGTCGGCCAGACGCGGTTCGACCCGAATCGCCGCTTCCTCGAGATCGTTGACCGTGTGGCGAGTCGAGGCGTGGCCGGCGGCGACCGAGGTCCGATCGCCCGATTGCTGATCGCCGGAAATCTGGTCTCCGGAAATCTGGTCGAGAGCCTGGTAGACCGCCGGTGTGCTCACCGAGAACGGCGGCACGATCAGAGTCACCGAACCCGGAACCTGTTCGAGCGGTTCGAGCAGTTCGCCGATGCCGCGCACGCGGGCCCGATCGAGACCCGATGCGCAGAACACCACGTCGGCGCCGAGAGCCACGGCGACCGAATCGAGATCGAAGTCACGACGGCCGTGATCGTGACGACGTGCATGGGCCCATCGCAGGATGGCCGCGGCGTCGGCCGAGCCTCCGCCGAGTCCACCACCATGCGGAATGTTCTTGATCACGTTGACGTTCGCCGATCGACCGACGGCGTGCAGAGCGCGTGACACGAGATCGGTTCCGGATGCGGCCCCGGGTCCGAGGCCGTCGGCGAACGGGCCGGTGTAGACGACGCGAGACGGTGAGTCGCTCGGCAGTTCTTCGATCTCGATGAGATCGTGCAGATCGAGAAGGGTCATCACCGCGTCGATGAGGTGGTACCCGCGAAATGGCTCCGTATCTCGGACCCCGGTGACGCGGAGAGTGAGCGTCAACTTGGCGGGAGCGATCAGAATTTCGCGGGACGACGAACCTTCACGAGGCATGACGCGCTCCTCGGTCGCCGGAACTCGTGATCACGTCGGTGAGACGACCCCAGTCGAACACGTCGAGTTCTTCGGGTCGTCGAGTCGACTCGATCCCGGCGGAGGCGAACTGTTCCTCGGTGACGAGAGCGTGGAGACTTCGACGCAGCATCTTGCGGCGTTGTCCGAACGCGGTTCGAACGAGCGAGAACAGCACGGCACGATCACTGGCGACGGCCGGTTCGTCACGGCGGACGATCTCGATGATCGCCGACGTGACCTTGGGACGTGGAACGAACACGGTGGGCGGCACGTCGCCGAGAACGCGAGCCGTCGCCCAATACGAAACCTTCACGCTGATCCCTCCGTATTCGGGCGAACCTGGCGAGGCGGCGAGACGCTGCGCGACTTCCTTCTGAACCATGACGACGAATCGACGAACACGTGGCACCTGGTCGAGAAGGTCGGCCACGAGGGGAGTCGCCACGTTGTACGGAAGATTCGCCACCACCACCAGATCGGCTCCCGGCGGCGGAATCGCGTTCCAGTCGACCTCGCGGGCGTCGTTCACGATCACGTCGATCTCGGGACGGTCGCGCAGCACGTCGCGAAGGACGGGAGCGATTCCATGGTCGACCTCGATGGCCGTGACATCGGCCCCGGTCTCGGCGAGGGCCAGGGTCAACGATCCGAGTCCGGCTCCGATCTCGACGACGTGATCTCCGGGTCCGACATCGGACAATCGGGCGATACGTCGGACCGTGTTGGGATCGGCCACGAAGTTCTGTCCGAAAGCACGCCGCGGCGACAGGCCGTGGGTCTCGAGCAACTCGACGATGTCCCGACGGGAGTGCGTCATGGAACGCTCAGAACTGGATCTCGACCGGGATCGGCGCGTCGACGAGGTCGGCGATCTCGAGGAAGACGTCACTGTGAATGATGATCGTGTTGCCATCGCCGAGAGACTCGATCGACACGTTGTCGCACACGACCGAACGGGCGTTGTTCAGATTCGTCACCGTGATCCGGGCGCCGATGAGAGCGTGAGGAGTGGCGCACGGTGCGAGTCCGAGAGTCTGGGGCCAGCGGATGAAACTGGCCCGCCCGGAGATCACGGTTCCCGTGGGAGGAGCCGGAACGTTGACCGTGATGATCTCGGGGGCTTCGACCACTTCGGTGCCGGGCAGGAAAGCCGGATCGGCCGGACTCGAGGCGCCGGTGACATCGGACGCGGGAGTCGGTGCAACGGCCTCGTCGGATTCGGAGTCGCCACCCGAGGCCAGGCTCACGATCACGGCGAGAACGGTGATCACGATCGCCAACGCCACTCGACGTCGCTGCACGAACACGCGACGGTCGAAACCAGGGTCGAGTCGCGGATCGCGATTCGGATAGGCGTTCCCGGGGATCACCCTTTCGAGGCTACGGAACTCACCGAGGTTCTGCGAGTCGCGGAAAGGCCCGTGTCGCGTTGTTCGAGGTGGCCAGTGCGAGTTCGTCGGGTGTCACATCACGAAGTCGTGCGACGTGAACGCCGACGTCGACGACGAACGCCGGGCGATTGGGTCGACCACGGTGCGGCACCGGTGCGAGATAGGGGCTGTCGGTCTCGACGAGGAGTCGGTCGGTGGGGCAGATGACCGCGGCCCGGGCGACGTCGGTGGCGTTCTTGAACGTCACGATGCCCGAGAAGCTCAAGTACGCACCGAGATCGAGGCATCGTCTCGCTTCGTCCGGTCCGCCCGTGAAGCAATGGAAGATCGTCCGCTCGGGAACGCCCTCCGATGTCAACACGTCGAACGTGTCGGACCAGGCGTCACGAGTATGGATCACGAACGGAAGGTCGAAGCGGTGGGCCAGGGCGATCTGGGCGGCGAACGCGTCGCGTTGCGAATCGCGTGGGGAGTGGTCGTAGTAGTAGTCGAGGCCGGCTTCGCCGATGGCCACGACGCGTGACCCGTTTCCTCGCGACAGGTTCTCTTCGAGAAGTTCCTGGATGGTGTCGGTGCCGTGCACCGCTTCGTGCGGGTGCAGACCGATGGTCGCCCACACGTCGTCGTGTCGGCCGGCGATGTCGATGCAGGCTCGTGACGATTCGACGTCGCAGCCGACGGTGATGAATCGGCTCACACCGCGTTCGCGCGCGGCGTGAAGAACTTCGTCGGTCGTCTCGGTGTACCGCGAATCCTCGAGGTGACAGTGGGTGTCGGTCCAGGTCATGGTCGTGCTCCGGCGTTCCGGGTGATCACGCGACGCTTCGTCGAGGGAACAACGGGTCACCCTTCACGACGGAGACGCCTCCCGGGTAGCCACCCCACGCGACATCGTCGGGTACTCGTCGATCGTCGACGCGGGTGAAACCAGCCTCGACCATGCCGATCCGCTCCCAGACGGCCTGGGCGGTGCGAGGCATGGCTGGTGAACACAGGATCGCGACGATCCGCAAGGCTTCGAGAGCGTCACCCATGACGACGTCGACGGCTTCTCCCGGTTCGGCCTTCCAGGGTTCGTTGGTCTCGAGGTACGCATTGGTGGCGCGGATCAGCTGCCAGGTGGCCTCGAGGGCACGACTCGGCTGCACGTCGCGCCAACGCTCGATCGTTTCGCGAACCGATTCGCGTGCAGCGACGGCCAGCGGACTGTCGATCGACGGTCGGGGACCGACGCCGTTGCATTTCTTGGCGACCACGGTGGCCACTCGGCTGAGCAGATTGCCGAGGTTGTTGGCGAGATCGGAGTTGTAGCGACCGATGAGCCCTTCGTACGTGAAGTCTCCATCGGCGCCGTAGGGAGTTTCGGCGAGGACGTAATAGCGAAAGCCGTCGACACCGACGCCTTCGGGATTGTTCTCGTCGATCAAGTCGAGTGGATTGACGACGTTGCCGGTCGTCTTCGACATCTTCTCGCCACCGACCAGCAGCCACCCGCCCACGGCCCATCCGGCCGGCGGTTCGATGCCCGCCGACATGAGCATGGCCGGCCAGTAGACACAGTGAAAGCGGATGATGTCCTTGCCGATCAAGTGGTAGTCGACGGGCCAGCGACGCGAGAACGACGAAGAGGGGTCGGAAGCGTCGTCGTTTCCGTACCCCAAGGCGGTGATGTAGTTGGACAGTGCATCGAACCACACGTAGGTGATGTGCTTCTCGTCCCACGGAAGCGGGATGCCCCACGAGAAACTGGTGCGACTGATGCTGAAGTCGAGCAATCCTTGTTTGATGAAGCCGATCACTTCGTTCATGCGGTAATCGGGAACGATGGCTCCGGGGTGATCGGCGTACCACTTCAAGAGTCGATCGCCGTAGCGCGACAGCCGAAAGAAGTAGTTCTCCTCCTCCACGCGATCGACCGGTCGCTTGTGAATGGGGCAATTGCCGTTCTCGAGATCGTCCTCGACGTAGTAGGCCTCGCACGGCACGCAATAGAGGCCGCGGTAGGTGTCGAGCTCGATGTCGCCGTTGTCGTAGCACGCCTGGAGCAATTTCTGGACCCCGATCCGATGGCGGTTCTCGGTCGTGCGGATGAAGTCGTCGTAGCTGATGTCGAGGCGCTTCCAGGCCTCGGCGAAGAGTGGCGCAATCGAGTCGGCGAAAGCCTGGGGCGCGAGGCCAGCGGCATCAGCGGCTTGCTGGATCTTGAGACCGTGCTCGTCGGTTCCGGTGAGGAAGTGGACGTCGTCACCGATCAGGCGATGCCAGCGGCAGAGTGCGTCGCCGACGATGGTCGTGTAGGCGTGACCGAGATGTGGTTTGGCATTGACGTAGTAGATGGGCGTCGTCGCGTAGAAACTCGGGCGGGAATCGACCACGACTCGCAGGCTACGGGTTGGTTATGGTCGAGGACGTGGCAATTCACGGTGACTACGAATTCGATCGTGCACTGGCCATGCGGCGCCGTGACGATCTCACGTTCGACGGAGCGGTCGCGCCCGGATGGGACATCCTCGGCAACGCCAACGGCGGGTACCTCATGGCCCTGGCCGCGCGCGCGATGGCGGACGTCACCGGTCGCGCCGACTGTTTCACGATCACCGCGCACTATCTGGCGCCGGTTCCGGAGTCGGCGACTCGGATCGAGGTGCGCCCGGTGCGTTCCGGTCGTCGATTCGCCACCGCGACGTCGAGCATGTTCTTGGTCGACGGACCCGGAGCGTCAGGAGGTAAGGAATGTCTGCGGGTGATCGCCACCTTGGGTGATCTGGCCAGTGATCCCGGTGGTCCGACCTCGATGACGTCCGGACCGCCCGACATCACTCCCTGGGACGAATGTCCGGTCATCGCCGACACGACGATCAACGAATTCGCATTCATCCACGGCCGACTCGGCACTCGCATCGACCCGCGCGACGCAGTGTTCCGCAACGGTGAACCGAGTGGTCTCGGTTCGATGCGTGGGTGGTTCGCCTTCCGTGACGATCGACCGATCGACTCCCTCGCCTTGCTCCTGGCGTGCGATGCATTCCCGCCGGCTGCGTTCAATCTCGCCTTGCCCACCAACTGGGTTCCGACGGTCGAACTGACCGTGCACGTCAGAGCCGTCCCGTCGCCGGGACCGGTGGCCTGTTTCTTCCGCACCCGATTCGTTCAGAACGGTTTGCTCGAAGCGGACGGAGAGATCTGGGATCGAGCCGGAACACTCGTCGCCCAATCGCGTCAACTCGCCCTCGCGCCGCGTGCGTGAGTCAGCTGCGTCCGATCTCGAGGGCGCGTGCGTAGAGATCCTTGCGGCTCTCACCCGTGATGTCGGCCACGACGCTCGCGGCGTCGCGGGTGGAGGAACCGTTGGCCAACTCGTGGCGAAGCATTCGGTCGACGTCATCGGGCGAGTACGAAGTGGCATTTTCGGAGCCGGACACCACGATGACGTACTCGCCGCGTGGTTCACCCAGTGCCGTCCGCAATTCCGACAACGACGCTCGCTTGACGTCTTCGTGGAGTTTGGTGAGTTCTCGACACAGGGCGGCCGAACGATCACCACCGCAACTCGCCACGAGATCGTCGAGGGTGCGTTCGATGCGGTGCGGGGCCTCGAACACGACGACCGTACGCGTTTCGCGCGCGATCGAAGCGAGGCGCTGGGTGCGCTCGGTGCCCGATCGGGGCAGGAATCCCTCGAACACGAAACGGTCGGTGGGCAGCCCACTGATCGTGAGGGCGGCCAAGGCCGCCGATGCACCAGGTACCGAGGTGACGACGTGCCGAGTTCCGGCCACCGCGGCCACCAGCTTCTGGCCGGGATCACTGATCGCCGGCGTGCCGGCATCCGACACCAGTGCGACGTCGCGACCGTCGTCGAGAGCGTCGAGAACGCGGGGGATCGAGGCGACCTCGGTGTGTTCGTCGAGACGCATGAGTGTGGCGTCGATCCCGAGATTGTTGAGCATGAGTCCGGTGCGACGTGTGTCTTCGCAGCACACGAGACCGACCGAAGTCAGGACCTCGATGGCCCGTGGCGACAGATCACCCATGTTGCCGATCGGCGTGCCGACGAGGAAGAGAGTGCTCACGCGCCGGCTCGGATCTCGAGGCGATCGCCGACTCGGATTCCCCAACGTCCGAACGACCCGACACTTGCTTCGATGACGGTGCGGGCGCGGGGAACCGGCGCTCCGATTCGGTGTCGCTGCATGCGAACGGTTTTCACGACCACCCCGGTCGCGTCGAGGTAGGCGATGTCGATCGGGAATCGCATTCCGATCGTGTGCACCCAACGGCACGGCGACAGGACGAAGGCTCCGTCGACGGAGGAGCGGCCGAGCAATCCGCGACGGCGGCTGTGGCGATCGCAAGCGACTTCGGCACTGGCGAGAACTCGTCCGTCGGTGACCAGCCACGCGGCAGTCGTGGTCTCGTTCGTCGCCATACGCGTCCGTTCTACACGTTGAAGCGGAACTCCATCACGTCGCCGTCGACGGGGTGGTATTCCTTGCCTTCGACGCGGATCTTTCCGAGTTCTTTCGCCTTGGTCCAGGATCCGATGTCGAGCAGTTCGTCCCAGTGGATGACCTCGGCCTTGATGAAACCGCGTTGGAAGTCGGAGTGGATGCGCCCGGCGCACTCGGGCGCGCTCGATTCCGCGTAGAACGTCCAGGCGCGCGATTCCTTCTCGCCGGTGGTGAAGTACGTGCGCAGTCCGAGCAAGTGGTATGCGCTACGCACCATGCGGAAAAGGGCGCCTTCGCCGAGTCCGAATCCTTCGAGCATTTCCGCGCGCTCGGCAGGATCGCTGATGGTGGCCGCCTCGGCCTCGAGTTGGACGCACATGCCGATCACTTCGACGTTGTCGCCCGCCGATGCGAACTCGTCGCGAACCCGCTTCTCGACCTCGGGAATGCGGTCGAGCTCGTTCTCGCCCACGTTGACCACGGCGAGCACCGAACGATTGGTGAGGAGGAAGTACGGCTTCAGGATCTCGCGCCATTCGGATTTCAATCCGGCGCGGTAGAGCGGCTTGCCCTCGCTGAGAGCGTCGTAGGCGGCTTGCAGCGCCTCGACTTCGCCGGCGGCACTCTTGTCGAGCTTGGCCTGGCGCGTGGCTTGGTTGAGACGCTTCTCGATGGTCTCGAGATCGGCGAGCGCGAGTTCGATCTCGACCACTCGCAAGTGTTCGAGCGGATCGCTCGGACCGGGGACGTCGTCGTCCTCGAAAGCGCGCAGCACGAGCACGATCGCATCGACTTCACGAATGTTGGCCAGGAATTTGTTGCCGAGGCCCTCGCCCTTGCTCGCACCTTCCACCAGTCCGCCGATGTCGACCACTTGCACCGACGCGTGAATGGTGTTCTTGCTCTTCGACATGGCCGACAGGCGGTCGAGTCGATCGTCGGGAACCTTGGCCACGCCGATGTTCGGATCCTTGGTGGCGAAGGCGTACGGAGCGGCGAGAGCACCCCCACCGGTGAGGGCGTTGTAGAGAGAGCTCTTGCCGGCGTTGGGCAAACCGACCAGTCCGAAACGTTCCATGAAGTGTCCGAGACTACCCGTGAGGGCTCGGGTCGCCCTCGGGAGTGCTTTCGATCCCACATGGGGTTCGTGATCCTCGTACCTCTTCTCTCCCTCGTCGTTCCGGTCAGCGCGATTCCGCCCGTGATCGCCGACGGCGTGACCGGTCCGGCCGCGTGCGCCACGTACAGCATCGAAGGTTCACTCGATGTGCCCGGCGAATCACCGGAGATCTCCGGTGCGTCAATCGAGATCTCGGCCACGGCCTACTTGCACGACGGTGGTGACCCGCTGTCGGGACATCGCGTGATCGCGGTCTTCGACATGATCGACGGCGCGCCACCGATCGATCCGGTGGAGGCGGTCACCGACGCCGACGGACGGGTCTCGATCCTTCTTCCGGTCGGTGCGATCGGCGTGTCGTTCCGGGCCGAGAGTGCAGCGGTGGGGGATTGTCGGGACGTCGCTCCCGGTGACGTGCCGGTGGTCGTGGTCGACGTACCCGTTCTGCCACCGGGTTTCGGGGAGTCGCCGACCGTCCCCGTCGACCCCGGAACGTCCGAGAACTCGCCGAACACCCCGATGCTCGACGCCGCGACCACGGAGGGTTTGCCGGTGACCGGGTTGCGCCATGACCTCGTGTTGGTGGCCGGGTTGATGCTGGTCGCTGGGCTCGGAGCCCGGGCCGTGCAAGGTCGTCGGCCGACCGAGGAACCACGGGGGGTCTCCCGCTAGCCTGCCACTTCTATGTCGAAGAAGACCAAGAAGCGCAAGGCCCGCCTCCGCCGCTCGAAGGCCAACCACGGCAAGCGCCCCAACATGGGCCGCGGCTGAGGTAGTTGCTCACCCAACTCGTTCTCGACGTTCCGATCACGCCGTGGCGTGACCTCGGTTTCGTCATCGCACCGCACTCGGATCACCACCACACGGTGATCGCCGGAGTGCGGTTCGTCTTTTTCGGGGCCGACTCGACGTCGACGCGTCCGAAGGGTCTGACCGGCTGGTCCTTCGCCGAAGCGCCGTCGACATCGTTCGAACTCGACGGGGTGACCACCACGAGAGCCGAGCCCGCGGTCGAGACGTTCGACCACTCGTTGGTCGTCGAATCGATCGACCACGTGGTTGTCATGACCCCGTCCCTCGACCGCACCTGCGGAGAGATCTCGGCGCGACTCGGGTTGCCTCTGAAGCGGATCCGTGAGGTCGGCGGGGGTGTCCGTCAGGGTTTCCACCGCGCCGGGGGCGTGATCCTGGAAGTCGTGGAGCGACCCGACATCGCAGCCGACGAACCGGCTCGCTTGTGGGGTCTGGTGTTCGTGGTCGCCGATCTCGACGGTTCGGTCGATCGACTCGGACCGGATGTGATCGGAGCGCCGCGTGACGCCGTGCAACCGGGACGCCGAATCGCCACGATCAAGGCCGAGACCGGACTGGGTGTGCCGGTCGCGCTGATGTCCGCCTGAGGAGCTACCAACCCTCGTCTTGTTCACGTTGGGCGAGATGGGCCCGTCCGACCTCGCAGGTGTCGACGAGTGTGCACCAACGACAGTTCGATCCGGGGCGGCGAACGGCATCGGCACCCTTCAACTTCAGTTCGACGGCTCGCACGAGACCGGCTTCGAGTCGTTTGGCCGCCGACCTCAACGTTCCTTCGGTGATGTCTTCGGGGTGGATCTCGGCCGAGTCGATGTAGAAGCTGGCCACTTTGCGCGGTGGTTGCCCGACCGTCAACAGATCGAGGAGGGCGTAGAGACGCAGATCGTCGCGGTGGGCTCCGAAGACGCTTCCGGTTTTCAGATCGAGAATCACCTTGTCGGGCGGTCGGCCGAGAGCGAGGTCGATCTTGCCCGAGACGCGAACCCGACCCTTGGCGAGATTGACCGTGAGAGCACTTTCGACTTGCGGGTACCACTGCCGCTTGATGGGTGGGAAGCCCTCGAGAAAGCGAGTGAGAAGCGACGAGCAGTCGCCGATCAGTTCGGCACGACCGAATTCGTCGAGAGTCACGAGGAAATCGGCGATCGACTTGTTGGAGTCGTTGCTGAGGCGTGAGATCGACTCCTCGACGAGATCGGTGGGATTGATCGTGCCGCGAGTGTGGATCGAGACTTCGATCGCCTTGTGCACGATCGTTCCGCGCGAGTTGGCGATGTTCCATTCGAATTCACCGCGGCCATCGACGAAGTAGGCCTCGCACGAGTGGACATCGGTGAGCGCTTGTTTGTTGAGGAAGAAGCGATTCTCGTAGGACTTGCCGTCGGGAAGCACGTCGTGGAAGGGCAGTAGTGCGTTCTCGAGATCGGCGCGCACTTCGTCGGCGAGATCGGCGGGTAGCGGCGCGATGGTGGGTGCCGGATCCTTGCCGATGGCGGCGATCACTCGTTCTTGCGCCGGGGTGTACACGGGCTCGTCGGCGCTCATGAGACGACATTAGGACCAGGGTGTTGCGGGTTCGAGTGACCGTGTCACACCCCTTTGCCAGAGTCGACTCTCCATGGCACACGACCTCCAACGCTCCGGGGCCAGCACCCTCGATTTCGCCCACGTGGCGCGTGTGCTCGGCCACGAAGCTCGGGCCCGCGGTCTTCATGCCCCCGGTTTTCGCTGCCCGCCCCGCATCATCGGAGTCGATCGGTCGCTGCGACGTTCGGGTGATCACGTCACCGTTGCCGTTCGGGTGAAGGGGCGACCGCTCGTCGCAGTCGTCGCCGACATGATCGAGGGTGTCGTCGTGGCCAATCGACTTCATCCGCCGGTGGCCGATCGGCTGCGTCGCGAG
>JBEDFW010000029.1:0-3512 GCA_041174985.1 Actinomycetota bacterium
GTAGTGACAGATCGCGTAGCGGTGGTGGTCGTAGTCGGGACTCGCGAGTTCGGCGACATGCTCGGGCTTGGGAACGAAACACATGTAGTTGTCGCCGACGATGTGGAACGTCGCCTCACGCGCCGACTTGGTGAACTCGGGCGGAACGTGATGCAACTCGGTCACGTGATAGATCTCGTTGAAACCGTCGACGATCGCCTTGTAATTGACCGGGACGTCGAATTCGAGAACCTCGTGGAGAACCATGTCCTCCATTCGGAAGGCTCCGAGGTCGGCGAGGATCTCGGAGCCGATGGACGACGAGAGCGGAGGGGCCTTCTCCGGTCCGAGCATGTTGATCCAGATCCAGCCGCCCCACTCGTCGACGGCGACCGACGGTGCACGCGTGTCGAGATGGTCCGGATCGAAATCCTCCCGTTCGGGAACGCCGACCAGCCGACCGGTGGTGTCGTACACCCAACCGTGATACGGACAAGTGAAGCGACGGGCTCCGCACCCGCTCAATTCGCCGACGATCGCCGGACCGCGGTGCGCGCACACGTTGTGAAAGGCGGCGAGTGATTCATCGGGCTGACGAGTGATCACGACCGACTCGCCGTGTCCTTCGTAGGTGATCCAGTCTCCGACGCCCGGAACTTGCTCGACCCGACCGGCGAGCAACCAATGCGAGACGAGGACCGAACGGCGCTCTCGCTCGAAACGCGCTGCGTCGCGGTACACCTCGGCACTCATCGTCGACGGACCGTGCCCGGGCACGTGGGGGATTCCGACCCCGGCGCGCTGCGGCAGATCGCCACGCCTCGCCACGTGAACGCTCGTTTCCCCCACGGATCGAACAATAGACCCGACTTCTCACCTCCACTCCTCCTCACCACGCCTCGTCCTCACTACCCTGGCCACGTGTCGGGTCGCCTCGAGGTCATCGCCGGAATGAGCGACCGCCTTCCCTTGTCGGAGACCGGGGCCTACGCCCGACGAGTCGAAGCACTCGGATTCGACGTCCTGCACGTTCCCGAGACGATCCACGATTCCTTCAGCGTCGCCTTGCTCGCCCTCGAGCACACGACTCGCCTGCGCGTCCAAACCAGTCTGACTCTCGCTTTCCCGCGCAGTCCGATGCTCGTGGCCCTGCAGTCGTGGGATCTGTCGCGCATGAGCGGAGGTCGTTTCGACCTCGGTCTCGGCACACAGATTCGTCAGAACGTGGAGGGTCGCTTCGGAGTGCCGTGGCGATCCCCGATCCCGTGGATGCGCGACTACGTGACGACGGTACGCGCGGCCTGGCACTCGTTCTCGACCGGCGAACGACTCGACGTTCGCACCGACGCCTACCGGTTGAATCGACTGCAACCGTTCTTCGATCCCGGTCCGCTTCCCCACCCTGGTCCCCGACTCTGGCTCGGTGGCATCAACGACGGAGCGATTCGTTTGGCCGCCGAAGCGGCCGACGGCTTCGTCACGCATCCCACCAATTCCCACCCCCGCTTCTTGCGCGAACGGGCACGCCCACTCCTGTTGGCGACGAAACGAGACGTCGTGGTCGCCACTGCGTCACCGATCATCACCGGGGAGACCGTCGACGACGTGCGTTCCAGTCGTGAAGCTCAACGCGCCGTTCTCGCGTTCTTGTATTCGACACCGGCCTATCGACGAACGTTGGAACTGTTCGGTTGGGCGGAAGTCGGTGCGCGACTGCAAGAACTGACCCGCCACGGACACTGGGATCGATTGGGGTCGGTGCTCACCGACGAGCACCTCGATGCTCTCGTTCCATCGGCCACGTGGAGCGAACTACCCGAGGTGATCTCCACGTGGTTCGGCGGACTCACCGACGGAATCCTGATCCAGCCGCCGGCGGATCCGGCCGACGATCGTCGATTCGGTGACGTGGTTCAGAGGATCGCGGCGATTTCGTCGTCGAGCTGAGCCGCCGACAGCGAGCCGGCGACGCGAGTCGTCTCACCGTCCGACGACACGAAGACCCATGCCGGTTGCCCCGACACACCGAAGGAGGCGAACACCTCTCCCTGTGGATCGTTGACCGACGGGAAGGTCAGCGCGTGACGATCGATGAACGCACTCATCGCCTCGGTGGAGCCGGCCCACGCCACCCCCACGAACGTCACTCGACCGTCGTATTCGTTTCGTGCGGCCTCGACCGAGGGCGCTTCAGCGTTGCACGAGCCTCAACCAGGTGCCCAGAACCACAGGACCGTGGGTCCGGTGATCTCGGGCAGTGCATCGACGAGCAAGGACTGACTCGACATGGGTGACTGACTCGACACGGGTGTCTCCGGGGTCGACGCTGCCGATGACGCCTGGGTCGACTCGGGTGAGGGTGCGGCAACGACGTTGCTCGTGGAAGCGTCGGACCCGCATCCGACCGCCGTCAACACGAGCGCAGAGACGATCACGACCAGCCGCATGAGTCGACCCTAACCAAAGGTCCGGTGGCTCTCCAGCCGGCCACCGATACCGTTCGTCACATGACCCGCCTGTGTGTGCTCGGGGACTTCGCCTGGGACGTGCTCATTCGCACGAACAGCGAACTGCTCCGTGGTGGCGACACTTTCGGCGAGGTGATGCTCACCCCGGGCGGGAGCGCGGCCAACGTCGCCGTCTGGGCCCGTCGCTGTGGTCTCGACACGAGCTTCATCGGCAAGATCGGTCGCGATCGCTTCGGCCAACTCGCCGACGAAGATCTGCGTCGCGAAGGAGTCCACGCACACTTCGTCGAGACCGACGTGCATCCGACCGGATCGGTCGCCGTCTTCGTCGATCACACGGGGCAGCGCTCGATGGTCTCTGGGCACGGCGCCGACTTCTACCTCATGCCGTCGGAGATCCCGTCCAATGTCGTGACGGGCAGCGATCATCTGCATCTCACCGCTTGGTCGTTCTTCACCGATCCCCCACGCTCGGCCGCACGACGGGCCGCCCGTCTCGCGCAGCAAGCCGGCGCCACCGTGTCGTTCGATCCCGGTTCGTTCCAGATGATCCAAGAAATGGGCGTCGACAACTTCCTCTCGACGTGTGCCGACCTCGACATCGACATCGTTCTTCCCAACAAGGAAGAGGGGCAGGTGCTCACCGGATGCGACGATCCGTACGAGATCGCCCGCGCCGTGGCCAAGATCTTCCCGAGTGCTCTCGTCGTACTGAAACTCGACGCCGATGGTGCCTTGATTCTTGCCGGGGACGACATCGCCCACATCCCGCCGGCCACCAACAAACTGGTGGACGCGACCGGAGCCGGCGACTCCTTCGCCGGTGCTTTTCTCGCTCACTATCTCGTGAAGCGTTCCCCGGTCGAAGCAGCCCGTTACGCCACGCGGGTCTCGGCCTGGGTCATCGAGCACATCGGGGCCCGTCCGACGCCCGATGGGCGCCTCGCCGCCATCACCGATCTCCTGACCTGAGACGTACGGGTTCCACCCGTCTACGCTCACCCCATGTCGCGAATTCGCCATGCCGTCTTGTTCCGCTGGAAACCCGAGGTCACTCCCGAGCAC
>JBEDFW010000030.1:0-3440 GCA_041174985.1 Actinomycetota bacterium
GTACACGAGGATCGACATCGCAGTCGACTGCAACCAGGTGCCGACGTTGGAGAGGAGAAGGCCGCCGAAGAACAGTCGCGCGTTGCGTGATCGCAGCGAGCGGAAGGTGCCGGCCGACGACATGTCAGTCGTCGAGTTTGAGGGCCGAGATGAAGACGTCACCGGGCACTTCGACGCGACCGATGGCCTTCATCTTCTTCTTGCCCTCTTTCTGCTTCTCGAGCAGTTTGCGCTTACGCGTGATGTCGCCGCCGTAGCACTTGGCGAGCACGTCCTTGCGCTTGGCCTTCACCGTCTCACGCGCGATCACTTTGCCACCGATGGCCGCCTGAATCGGCACGTCGAACATCTGCCGCGGGATGAGCTCCTTCAACTTCTCGCACATACGGCGGCCGTAATCGAAGGCCTTGTCGCGGTGGACGATGGTGGAAAACGCGTCGGCCGTGATGCCGTTGAGCATCAGATCGACCTTCGCCAGATTGCTCTGTTGATAGCCGTCGAGTTCGTAGTCGAGGCTCGCATAGCCCTGCGTGCGGCTCTTCATCTGATCGAAGAAGTCGACGACGACTTCGGCGAGCGGAATCTTGTAGTGCAATTCGACACGCTCAGGCGAGAGATACTCGAGTTTCGACATCTCACCACGGCGCGACTGACACAGTTCCATGAGCGTGCCCGTGTAGTCCTTGGGCGTGATGATGCTCACGCGGAAGTAGGGCTCTTCGATGAAATCGATGTTCTGCGCCGGCGGCAGGTCAGCCGGATTGTCGACTTTCACCATCTCGCCGTTGGTCTTGGTCACTCGGTATTCCACACTCGGCGCCGTGGCGATGAGCGAGAGTCCGAATTCGCGCTCGAGGCGCTCCTTCACGATCTCCATGTGGAGCAATCCGAGGAAACCGCACCGGAACCCGAAGCCGAGTGCACCGGACGACTCGGGTTCGTACGTGATCGAGGCATCGTTCAACTTCAACTTCTGCAGACTCTCACGCAAGTTCTCGAAGTCGTCGCCGTCGATCGGATACAGACCGCAGAACACCATGGGCTTCGGATCGCGATAGCCAGGTAGCGGTTCGGTGGACGGTCGGTTGGCGACCGTCACCGTCTCTCCCGAGCGGGCTTCGGCCACGTCCTTGATGCCGGCGATGAGATAGCCGACTTCTCCCGGTCCGAGTTCGGCCACCGGAGTCGGCACCGGTCGACGCACTCCGATCTCGACCGCTTCGTGCTGGGCCTTGGTCTGCATGAACGTGAGGCGAGAACCGCTCGAGATCCGACCGTTCATCACGCGAATCGACGACACCACACCGCGGTACTGGTCGTACTGACTGTCGAAGATGAGGGCCTGCAACGGCGCCTCGGGGTCGCCGGTCGGTGCGGGAATGCGCTCGCACACTGCGTCGAGGAGCGCGTCAACACCCTCACCGGTCTTGGCCGAGATGCGCAGGATCTCGTCGGCCGGGATGCCGAGCACGGTTTCGATCTCTTTCGCGTAGCGATCGGGATCGGCGGCCGGCAGGTCGATCTTGTTGAGGGCAGCCACGATTTCGAGATCGTTCTCGAGCGCCAGGTAGCAGTTGGCGAGAGTCTGAGCCTCGATCCCCTGCGCTGCATCGACCACGAGCACGACGCCCTCACACGCGGCCAGCGACCGGCTGACCTCGTAGCCGAAGTCGACGTGTCCGGGGGTGTCGATCAGGTGGAGGGTGTGACCCTTCCAGTCGACGCGCACGTTCTGGGCCTTGATCGTGATCCCGCGCTCACGCTCGAGATCCATCGAGTCGAGGTACTGCTCGCGCATCTCCCGCTTGTCGACGGCCCCGGTCATCTCGAGGATGCGGTCGGACAGGGTCGACTTCCCGTGGTCGATGTGGGCGATGATCGAGAAGTTGCGGATGCGGGAGAGGTCCATGGGAAGAGCGGAGCTCGTGGAACGAGGCCCTCGCCGAGCCTACCCTTGGGCCCCTGACCTGGGGTGTTGGACCCGCGTGACACAGCACGAACAGTTGGGGTCGGGTGACGACGCTGGTACCCTTCACCAGCCGTTATCGATGCAACGAGGTTTCCGTGGCAAACATCAAGAGTCAGAAGAAGCGCATTCTCACCAACGCCAAGGCGGCCGAGCGCAACAAGGCTGTCAAGAGCGAGCTCCGCACCCGCGTGAAGAACGCGCGCTCGAGCGTCGGAACTCCCGAGAATGCCGAAGACGTTCGTCTGGCCGTGAAGCGCATCGACATGGCTGCCGCCAAGGGAATCATTCACCCCAACACGGCTGCTCGTCGCAAGAGCCGCCTCATGAAGAAAGTCAACGCCGGCGGCTGACGCTCGGTGCGAGTCGCGCCAAACGCGCGATCAAGACATCCATCACCACGTCTTCGTCGAGACCGGTGCCACCGCGTAGATCGGAATCCGCGGTCGCCAACAGATCGAAGGCTCGCCTCACTCCGTCGTGACCGAGAGTCCGGTACGTCGTGAACGCTTTCTGAGCCGGAAACCCTTTCACCCCGGCCGCCGCCTCGATCGACTCCTTCGTCGAGAGATCTTCGCCGTCGAGACGAGCCAGTCGCGTGTAGTGGTTGTGCAACTGGGCCAGGATCTGAAGCGGGTGCCGCTCCCCCGCTTTCATCATCCGACGCGCCGCGCGCAAGGCCTCGGCGGCGCGACCGTTGTCGATGGCGTCGGTCAGATCCCAGGGCAGCGCATCACCGCGCTCACCCAGATACGGCTGGAGCATGGCGACCGACACACGCTTGGTGCCGTACGTCGATCGCAAGGTGTGCGCGAGACCGTCGAAACGTGAGACGTCCTCGCCGAGCCATTCGATGACCATCGCCTGAGCGGCCGGCTCGAGATCGAGGTCGCGCCCCCGGATCTGTTCGCTCCACCAATCTCGCCGGTCGGCCGCTTTGGTGGGTGGCGACGGATCGACCACTCGTCCGCCACATTTGGTGACGGCTTTCTTCAACGTGTCGGCGACTCGACCCGACCCCCACGCGATCACGAGATCGGTGAAGTCGGGTGGCTCGGTGAGAAAGTCGACGAGGACCGCGACGTCGTCGGCCACGAATCCGCTCGCGGCACGCACGACGATCACCCGGCGATCGGTGAAAAAAGGCGGAGTGGAGGCGGCCTCGGTGGCGCCGGCCATCACGAAATCGCCGGAGAACTCTTCGAGAACGAGGGAGCGATCCTGATCGCCCACCAGTTCTCGCACGATCTCGGCCACTTTGTCGGACACCAAGGCCTCATCGGAGCCGTGGACCAAGTGGACGCTCATGTCGAGAGGATGCCACACGGGTGCGTCGCCACGAGAGACCGATCACGACGAGCGGGACACCGAGCGCCACCGATGCGTCGATCCACGGTGACGGTCTCAAGGCCGATCCGAGTCGGGCGATCACGGCCACCGTTCGCACCAAACCGGCGATCGGAGCCATGAGAAT
>JBEDFW010000031.1:0-3936 GCA_041174985.1 Actinomycetota bacterium
GATCCCGATCGGCGGGGCTGTCATGTGGCAGTTCACGCACCCGACGCTCGCCGTCTCCTGAAGGAATTGGCCGACCGCAAGGTCATCGCCGACATGCGCCCTCCGGACATCTTGCGTTTCGGTCTGAGTCCTCTCACCACGCGCTACGTCGACGTGTGGGACGGGATGCGAGCACTTGCCGATCTCGTCTCATGATCCGCTACGACGACGAACTGCGGGAGACCGTTCGGCTCAACTTGTCCCGACACGAGCGTCGACAGCATTCACTCGACGGTTATCGACACGCTGCTGTTGCCGTCGTCCTCGTCGACAGCGAACCCGATGATCACGACGATCCGTGCCCGGTCGGTGACGAGCCGTTGAAGAACGTTCCCGGTGACGTGAGTGGTCTCGACGGTCGCATGTGCAACGTGGCCGGGGGAGCCGCCTTCCTGTTGTGTCGTCGTGCTGCTCGAATGAATCGTCACGCCGGACAGTGGGCCCTACCGGGTGGACGACTCGATCACGGTGAGACCACTGTTGCGGCGGCCCTTCGAGAACTCGAGGAAGAGTTGGGTCTCCGTCTCGGCGACGACCACGTGCTCGGATTCCTCGACGACTACCCGACTCGATCGGGATTCGTGATGACCCCAGTCGTCCTCTGGGCTGGACGTGACGCCGTGATCGAGCCCGACCCACGCGAAGTGGCCTTCGCCTACCGGATAGGTCTCCACGAGTTGTGTCGAACCGATTCCCCTCGCTTCGTCACCATTCCGGAGAGCGAGCGACCGGTCGTGCAGATTCCGTTGAGCGGTGATCTGATCCACGCTCCGACCGGAGCAGTGTTGGCGCAGTTGAGGTGGGTCGCGATCGAAGGTCGGATCAACGAGCGGGTCGATCATTTCGAACAGCCGGTGTTCGCATGGAAGTGAACACTTTCCAGGCCAGCCAGACGATCACGAACTGAAGCGGAAGCCGACCGTAGGCGACGATCTGTTCGTTCCACGGCCGATCTCGCCAGTCCCAGGTCATGTAGAGGTTGGCCGGATACACCGCGACGAAGAGAGCGATGGCTGAAACTGCTCCGATTCGGCGAGTGCGTTCGACGATGAGAAGGGGTCCCACGATCAACTCGGCGACTCCACTGGCGTAGGTCCAGAAACGTTCGGAAGGTGGGAGCCAGGGTGGAACGATGTCGTCGAAGAAGGTCGGATTGGCGAAGTGCATCACTCCGGCCAGAGTGACGAGTGTTCCCATCACCACTGCGACTCGATTCCATCGGGCGGAAACCACGAGTTCACCATAGTGGGGGTACGCTCGACTGGTGAGCGCCGTGTCACCGATCGCCGAAGTCGACGGAGAAGCACCGCCCCGCCCTCTTCTGCGAGGAATGTCGCACCGCGTGGCGGTCGTGCTCGCCGTTCCGGCGTTCATCGTTCTGATCGCGCTGTCACCATCGGCCGGTGCGCGTGCAGCGAGCGCGATCTACGCCTTCGGGATCCTGTCGATGCTCGGTGTGTCGGCCGTGTACCACTCGGGTCGTTTGAGTGAGCGAACGACGAAAGTTTTCAAACGCATCGATCACTCCACGATTCTCCTGGCCGTGACCGGTAGCTACACGGCCGTGGCGGTGGGCGCCCTCGACGGTCGCAGCGAAGTCACCCTGTTGTTGTTCGCCTGGACCGCCGGTGTGGTCGGCATGATCATCCGCATGCGTTGGCTGCACGGTCCGCGAGCGCTGACCGCTGCCGTGTATCTCGTCGTCGGCTGGAGCGCCCTCGTCGAGATCTCGGCGTTGATGAACTCACTCGATGCGGCCGAGACCTCGTTGATGGTCGTGGGTGGCGGGCTCTACACGGTCGGGGCCCTCATCTATTCGGCCAAATGGCCGAATCCGTTCCCGCGGATCTTCGGGTTCCACGAGGTGTTCCACGCCCTCGTCGTGGGGGCCGTGGTCGTCCACTACGTCCTGGTGATGCGGCTGGTGCAGTCGGCTTGAATCGTGTTCGAACCGGGGTCGACGGATCGCTACGCTTCGGTACGTCGGGTGGGGAGAACCCGGGAGCCAGGAGGGGACCATGAAGAAGCGGATTGCCGCTGTCGTGTCTGTGTGTGCCGTGATCGCAGCCTGTGGAGGCGGTGGGGGATCGTCCGACGAGGACAAGGATCGTCCCGACGACACCGAGGTCACTGCCGACACCGAAGCCGAAAGCGACGAGTCGTCGAGCGGCTCGATTTCCGACAAGACGGACGTTCGTGCGGCCGTCGTGCGAATCGTTGCGAATGGAAGCTTCCGTGATCCCGATTTCGGTGAGCAGTCGTTCTCTGGTTCCGGATCGGGCTTCATCATCTCGTCCGACGGTTTGATCGTCACCAACCAGCACGTGGTCGAAGGCGCAGGAAGTCTCGACGTGTTTCTGGAGGGCGAGGATCGCCCGAAGAACGCCAAGATCCTCGGAGTCTCGGAGTGCAACGACTTGGCCGTTCTCGATCTCGAGGGTGACGGCTATCCCTACCTCGAATGGTTCGACGAAGAACCCGAGCCCGGACTCGATGCGTGGGCGGCCGGATTCCCTCTCGGTGACCCCGAGTATTCATTGACGAGCGGCAGCATCGTCAAGGCCGAAGCATCCGGTGATACCGGATGGGCCTCGATCGAGTACTCACTCGAGCACGATGCGAACACACAACCGGGCAACTCCGGTGGGCCGCTGGTGTCGGAGGACGGTCGGGTCATCGGTGTCGTGTACGCCGGAGGTGACATCGGTGGTTACGGAACGAATCAGTTCTTCGCGATTCCGGGCGAACTCGCCCAGGACGTGGTCGACGTTCTCGCAACGGGAGCCGATCAGGATTCCATCGGAGTGAACGGCTTCGTCGTCTCTTACGAAGACGTCGAGGGTCTGTGGGTGTCGGGAGTGCGCGCCGGAAGTCCGGCCAGCGACCTCGGCCTCAAGGAAGGTGACATCATCACCGAGATCGGTGGACGTGCCGTCGTCACCGAGGACGATCTGGATCCGGACGGGTATCCCACCAAGGCTGGCTACTGCGATGTTCTTCGCACCCAGGGAACCGACCGGGCAATTTCCGTGACCATCCTGCGATACGACACCGGCGAGATCCTGAGTGGTGAATTGAACAACTCGGATCGACCCTTGGAAATCGAAGCGACGATCGCCGGAGCGATCACCGGTGGTGACGTCACCGGAGGTCTCTACGAGTACGAATTGATCAGCGACGAAAGTGGCTCGATGGAAGTCGAAGTTCCCACCGTGTGGACCGATCGCGATGCCAGTCTCTGGAACTTCCTTGGTTCCGATTGGCCGCGAGTCGACGTTTCGTACGATCTGGAGTCCTACTACGACAGCTGGGACGTCTCGGGAGTGACCGTGATCGCCGCTCCGGGTCTCGACGACTCCAATTTCAGCAGCACTCTGGAGTACTTCTCGCCGGGTGGCGACTGCACCTACGCCACGACCGAGACCTTCGACAATGGTGACCTGTACGGCATCTACGACGTCTACCTCGACTGCGGGGGAGTCGACGGTTCGTACTACGTGGCGAGTGCCTTCTACGACGCTTTCTACGACGCGATGGTGATCGTGATCGCCTACGCGGTCGACGAGTTCGACCTCGAAGTGATCGACCGCGCCCTCGAGACCGTCTACCTGCCCTGATCGGAGACGTCACTCACTTCGGCGACATGTGAATGTCACGAGGTGAGTGACGCGACCGGCTCAGAATCGGCAATGCTGTCCGAGATGCATTCACCGACGGTTCTCTACGACGTACACGACGGTGTGGCCACCATCACGCTGAATCGACCCGAGGTGCGAAACGCCTTCGGCGCCGGCATGGGAGGCGAACTGTCGGCGGCCTATCGACGAGCCGATGTCGACGACGGTGTGCGAGCGGTCGTCGTCACCGGTACACCACCGGCCTTCTGCGCGGGCGCCG
>JBEDFW010000032.1:0-3600 GCA_041174985.1 Actinomycetota bacterium
CCGACCTAAGGTCGAGGCATGCGCGCCGCCGTCATGAAGAATTGGTCACTACGAGTCGACGACATTCCCGTCCCCACCCCTGGGAGCGGTCAGGTCCTCGCCAGGGTGCTCGCCTGCGGCATTTGTGGCAGTGATCTGCATCTTCTCGTGCACGGAGAAGAGAGTCGCCGGTTGTCCGAGGAATTGGCCGGTGACGCCCCGCCGGACGGTCCGCGCCCGGTGATGTTCCAACCCGACCACGACATGGTGATGGGTCACGAGTACTGCTGCGAAGTTGTCGACGTCGGCCCGAACGTGAACAACCTGAAAGTCGGCGACACCATCGTGAGTTTCCCGATCACGTTCGACGAGCAAGGCGTACACGGCGTCGGATTCTCCAACAAGTACCCCGGTGGCTACTCCGAAATGTTGGTGGCCAACGAGATGATGTCGATCAAAGTGCCGAACGGTCTGTCGTACGAACTCGCCGCCATGACCGAACCTCTTGCGGTCGGCGTGCATGCCGTCGCGAAGAGTCGCATCGCACAAGGCGATGCGGCACTCATCATCGGTCTTGGTCCGGTCGGACTCGCCTGCATCGCCGAATTGAAGATGCAGGGAATCGGACCGATCATCGGAGCCGACTTCTCCCCCAAGCGACGCGCGCTCGCTGAACTCCTCGGTGCCGACGTGGTGGTCGATCCGCGTGACACACCCGCCATCGCCGCCTGGCGGAAAGTCGACGGCAAGAAGCCGCTCGTCATCTTCGAAGCGGTGGGTGTTCCGGGAATGATCGAGCAGACGATGCGCATGGCCCCCAAGGACGCGCGCGTGCTGGTGGTGGGTGCGTGCATGCAGCAGGACTCCTTTCACCCCATGCTCGGCATCCAGAAGGAGTTGTCGATTCAGTTCGCGCTCGGTTACACACCACTCGAATTCGACAGTGCGTTGCGGGCGATCGCCGACGGCAAGGTCGATCTCGCTCCACTGATCACCGGACGTGTGCCGATCGACGGAGTGCCCCAGGCTTTCACCGACCTCGGCGACCCCGAGGCCCACGCCAAGATCCTCGTCACCCCGTAGCGTCTCGGGTGTCATGACCCAGCACGACACCTTCCCCCGCCAGTACGCGCGCACCCAACGGCTCACGCTCGGCGAACCGCGCAACGTGACTGTGTCACCGGATGGAGCGCGGGTCGTCTTCTTGCGCAGTCGTGGCGGAAGCGATCCGGTGAATTGTCTGTGGGTGCTCGATGTCGCGTCGGGCGCCGAGCGGCTCGTTGCCGATCCGAAGGAACTGCTGTCGGCCGACCTCGGGAGCGACGAGAATCTTCCGCCCGAAGAGAAGGCGCGACGTGAACGGCTGCGCGAGGGGGCCGGAGGTATCACGAGTTACGCGACCGACCGCGCTTCGACCGTGTTCGCGTGTTCGCTGTCGGGGCGACTGTTCATCGGCGGACTGTTGTCGGCGACGGCCCGCGAACTCGTCGTCACCGGACCGGTGTTCGATCCGCGTCCCGATCCGAACGCCCGGCGAGTGGCCTACGTGAATGGTCGCTCACTGCGCGTGGCCGAGCTCGACGGCTCGTCGCGCGAAGTGGCGGGGCCAGCCGTGTTCGACGAACCCGATCACGTGTCGTGGGGATCGGCCGATTTCATCGCCGCCGAGGAGATGGGGCGGTACCGAGGATTTTGGTGGAGTGACGACGGAGAGAAGTTGGCCGTGTGTCGCGTGGACGACTCCCCCGTTGCTCGCTGGTACATCAGTGATCCCGCTCATCCCGAGACACCCGCCCACGAAGTCGGATATCCAGCGGCCGGAACGGCGAACGCACGAGTGTCGTTGCACATCGTCAAGGCCACGGGTGGCGCACGGGTCGACGTGACGTGGGACGCCGAGACATATCCGTATCTCGCCACCGTGTCGTGGACCGGAGACGACGAGTTGTTGATGAGCGTGCAGACACGCGATCAGAAGACGGTCGTTTTCTCGCTCGTCGACACGATCACGGGTGCGTCACGAGAGGTGTGGCGCGACTCGAGTGACACGTGGGTCGATCTCGTCGCCGGCTCACCCGCTTGGTGGAACGGTCGCCTCGTCACCGTGGCCGACCGGGACGGATGGAAGAGGATTCTCGTCGACGGTGAACCCGTCACACCAGTTGGTGACGATTCGCTGAACGTCCGATCGATCGTGTCGGCGACCGACGACTCGATCGTGTTCACGGCCAATCTCGCATCGGCGCCGCAGTGTTTGTCGGTGTGGCGTTGGACTCCGTCCTCGCTCGAACCGCTCACACCTCTCGACGGGGTGCACACGGTGACCGTGGGAGGATCGACCGTGGTCACGCGTCGAGCGTCGGCCGCGACGGCGCGAGCCACCACGACGGTCGTGCATCCGAGTCGTTCGACGGTGCTCACGAGCTACGCCGAGGAACCTCTGGTGCTGCCGCGGGTGTCGTTCGCTCGTCGTGGCGCGCGACGGATTCCGACGGCGCTGCTCCTGCCACGCGATCACCGACCGGGCACCAAACTTCCGGTACTGATGGATCCGTACGGTGGCCCCCACGCCCAACGCGTGGTCGACTCGTACGGAGCGCACTGCACGTCTCAATGGTTCGCCGATCAGGGCTTCGCCGTGTTGGTGGTCGACGGACGCGGAACTCCCGGGCTCGGAACACTCTGGGAGCGGGCAGTGCATCTCGATCTGGCAACCGCAGTGCTCGACGATCAGGTCGACGCGCTTCACGCCGCAGCGGGCGAGAATTCCGATCTCGATCTCACGCGCGTCGGAATTCGCGGCTGGAGTTTCGGTGGCTATCTCGCCGCGTTGGCGGTTCTCCGCCGGCCCGATGTGTTCCACGCCGCCATTGCCGGTGCACCGGTGACCGAGTGGCGGTTGTACGACACGCACTACACCGAGCGTTACCTCGGAAATCCGGCGGTCGACGCCGGGCCCTATGACGCAACATCACTCATACATAAAGCGTCGTCGCTCACCCAGCCGCTCATGTTGATCCACGGTCTCGCCGACGACAACGTCGTTGCCGCACACACGTTGCAGTTCTCGTCGGCTCTGCTCGCGGCCGGTCGTTCGCACGAGGTTCTTCCGCTGTCGGGCGTCACGCACATGACACCCCAACCCGAAGTTGCCGAGAACCTCCTCCTCCACCAACTGAACTTCTTGGCGATCTGGGTCCAGAATCGGACGCCCAGCGTCCGATGACAGACCCAGAACACCGAGGGGTCAGGGTGTCGGGCCGACCTCGATGACGACGCCCGAGCTGTCACGATCCAGGAGGCGGATGGTGATTCCATCGGTGCTGAATTCCTCCTCGGTGTAAAACGTGTTCTTCTGGCGGTACGGACCATTGCCGGTTTCCTTGGAGGTATCGACTGAGTAGGCGAACGCCAGCGGTTTCGTCGGATCGGTTCCGTGTCGAACGTCGACGACGATCACTGAGTGATCGGATCTTGGTACCACCACGGCCTTCACCCGCGAGAGCGGATCCTCGAGGTTCCCGATGTAGTAAGAGCCGACCTTCGACCCATCGATACACAGGATTTCATTGTCGTCGATCCAGCCCGCACGCCAGCGCGACCACGAGGAGAACATTGCAT
>JBEDFW010000033.1:0-10971 GCA_041174985.1 Actinomycetota bacterium
CTACTGGATCGACGCCGAATTCGAGATCGTCGAGATGCACGGTGGCATCTGGACTCATGAACACGCCAAAGCGCTCGTCGGATCCGATCTCCTCGATTCGGGTGCCTACATCCGCGAACACGGAGGAGTCGATCGCTCACCCGCCGAGATCGTCGAGATGCTTCTCGATCGTGTGGTCGAGCGAATTCGTGCGTCAGTGCCGTGGCGTCCGGGCGCACGCGAACTGTTGAGTGACGTCCGGGCTGCCGAACTCGACACGGCGCTCGTGACCATGTCGTGGAAACGGTTCTCCGACGAAGTGGTGAACTGCTTGCCGTCGGGAAGTTTCACCGTGTCGGTGACCGGCGACGAGGTCGTACTCGGCAAACCGCACCCCGAGCCGTATCTGCTGGCGGCCGAACGCCTCGGTGTTCGTCCCGATCAGTGCGTGGCGATCGAGGACTCGCCGACGGGAGTGCGATCGGCATTGGCGGCTGGATGCCATGTGATCGGAGTTCCACACGTGGTCGACATACCGATCGATGTGATCGATCGACCCGAGTCCATCGGCCACCTCACTCTTCTCCCCACCCTCGACGGCGTCACACTCGGTGATCTGGTGAGGATTTTTCACCGTATGGGTGAATAACTCTCACCAGAACACCGGTCAGGCGGACCAGCGGGGGGACTGGCCGAAGCGGTAACCCACGCTGCGCACGGTCTGGATCAGGTTGGCGTGCTCTTCGCCCAACTTGGCGCGCAAGCGACGAATGTGAACGTCGACCGTTCGAGCTCCGCCGTAGTAGTCGTAGCCCCACACCCTCGACAGGAGCATCTCGCGCGTGAACACCTTGCCCGGGTTCTGGGCGAGGAACTTGAGCAGTTCGTACTCCATGTAGGTGAGATCGAGTGGGTGACCATCGACCGACGCCTGGTACGTCTCGAGATTGAGCACGAGTTCGCCGTAGTCGACGAGCTCGGCACGGGGGACGGCCGTCGTGTAGGAGAAGAGATGGCGTAGGCGCGCCTCGAGTTCGCGCGGGTGGAAGGGCAGCAGACAGAAGTCGTCGAAGAGTTCGTCGCGCAAGGTGAGTTCGTCGAGTTGTGCACCCGTCACGAGGAGCAACAGCGGGACGACGACCGAGTCCTTCTTGCGCAATGCCCGGCAGAAGGACCACGCCGATTCGATGTCGGTGTCGGTGCAGACGATCGCACCCATCCAGCCATCGGCGATCTCGGCCTTCGAGAGGTCGTCGGCCGAGTAGAAGGCCTTCCATCGATAACCGGCCAGATCGAGAGTGCGCGCGAGATCGGGCGGCGGCGGCTCGGGAAAGACGGCGATCAAATCGCTGGCCATGCTCAGAGCGACCTCAGATACCGGTTGAGCTCGAAAGGAGTGACCTGGGTCTTGTAGCCGCGCCACTCGGAACGCTTGTTGCGAACGAACCACTCGAAGATGTGCTCTCCGAGAGCTTCGTGAACCAGGCTGGAGTTCTCCATCACCTTCAGTGCATCGGACAGTGACTGCGGGAGTTGGTCGATGCCCAGCTTGGTGAGCGCGTCGTCGCCCATCTCGAAGAGATTGGCGTCGGCTTCGGCCGGGAGTTCGTATTTCTGCTCGATCCCACGCAGACCAGCGGCCAGGATGACCGAGAAAGCGAGATACGGATTGCACGCCGGATCGGGTGAGCGGTACTCGATGCGTGTGGCCAGCGGGTTGGCCCGCTTCGGAATCGGGACACGGATGAGCCCACTGCGATTGTTGCGCGCCCACGACACGTGAACCGGCGCCTCGAATCCAGGCACCAATCGCTTATAACTGTTGACGGTCTGGTTGGTGACGGCCGTGATCTCACTGGCGTGGAAGAGCAGTCCCGCCATGAAGTGCTTGGCGATCGGCGACAAGTTGTAGGAGTCGTCGGCGGAATAGAAGGCGTTGCCGTTGGTGTCGAACAGGGAGAGATGAAGGTGCATGCCGCTTCCCTGCACACCTTCGAGGGGCTTGGGCATGAACGTCGCGTGCACGCCCTGTGCAGCGGCGACCTCTTTGACCACGAGACGGAACGTCATCACGCTGTCGGCCATGGTGAGGGCGTCGGTGTGGCGAAGGTCGATCTCGTGCTGCGACGGTGCGTCCTCGTGGAACGAGTACTCGACCGGAATCGAGAGGGTCTCGAGGGTGCGGATGGTCTCCTTGCGGAGGCTGCCCGTGACGTCGGTGGTGGTGAGATCGAAGAACGATGCCTCGTCGAGAGGGCGAGGCGCCTGCCCGGGTTCGGGCGGCGCGAAGTAGAAGAACTCGATGTCGGGTGCGATGAGGAAGTCGAAACCGTGCGCACGCGCCCGCTGCAGATTGCGCCGCAGGACTTGGCGCGGGTCACCGTCGAACGGCGTGCCGTCGAGATGATGAATGTCGCAGAACACTCGGGCCTCGGGAGCCTTGGCATCGGCCCACGGCAACGTCACGAACGTGTTGGGATCGGGGATCGCCAGAACGTCGCTCTCCTGGATGCGCGAGAAACCATCGATCGACGATCCGTCGAAGGTCATGCCGTCCTCGAGAGCGTTCTCGAGTTCGGCCGGGCTGATCGCGAAACTCTTGAGGTTGCCGAGCACGTCGGTGAACCACAGACGAATCAGTCGGACACCACGTTCTTCGACCGTGCGTAGGACGTAATCACGCTGCTGATCGAGCATGTTCATCTTTCCATTCTGCCGGTCGGGTCGGGAAAACACGAGGGCCGGGGTTCGACCCCGGCCCTCACTGCAGTCTTCGGAAACTCTCAGCTACCGCAGACCGTCTCGATCAGGAGGCGGGTCACGGTGTACGGATCCATGTTGGCGTTCGGACGACGGTCCTCGGCGTAGCCCTTGCCGGTCTTCTCGACCGACCACGGAATACGGATCGAGGCGCCGCGGTTCGAGACGCCGTAGCTGAACTTGTTGTACGGAGCGGTCTCGTGAGCGCCGGTGAGACGGCTCTCGATGTCGTGTCCGTAGTTCTTCACGTGCAGGTCGACCTTCTTGCCGATCGCATCGCAAGCGGCCTTGATGGCCTTCATGTCCTTGTCGTTGCGCATGGCCTTGGTCGAGAAGTTCGTGTGTGCACCAGCGCCGTTCCAGTCGCCCTTCTGCGGCTTGGCGGCGAGCGAGATCACGATGTCGAAGTCTTCGGCGATGCGGTGCAGCAACCAGCGAGCCACGGTGAGGTGATCGCTCACGGTGAGAGCGTCGGCGGCGCCGATCTGGAACTCCCACTGACCGGGCATCACTTCGGCGTTGGTTCCTTCGATGAGGAGACCGGCGTCGAGGCACGCCTGCGTGTGCTCTTCGATGATTTCGCGACCGACCACACGACCGGCTCCGACGCCGCAGTAGTACGGACCCTGCGGAGCGGCGAAGCCACCCTGGGGGAATCCGTACGGCGTGCCGTCGAGCCGCATCATCGTGTACTCCTGCTCGATGCCGAAGATCATTTCCTGATCGGCGTACTTCTTGGCCGACTTGGCACACGCGGCGCGGGTGTTGGTGGGGTGCGGCTTGCCCGACTGGGCGAGCATCACTTCGCAGAGAACGAGAATGTTCTTGCCGCCGCGGATCGGATCGGGGCATGTGAACACTGGGTACAGAGCGCAGTCCGACTTGTCACCAGGTGCCTGGTTGGTCGACGAACCGTCGAAGCCCCAGATCGGGGGAGTCGTGACCGAATCGTCGATGATCTTGGTCTTCGAACGAAGAAGGGGTGTCGGCTCGGTGCCGTCGATCCAGATGTATTCGGCTTGATAGGCCATCTTGCGGGGGTCCTCCATGATGTTGGCCGGCTGCGAGTCCGGTTGTGTTGCGGGGCGAGAGCACTCTCACAGGGAGGCATTTCCCGACCGTTGCCCAATTGTGAACGCTGTGTGAACCGTCGTCCCAATCGGCGCCGATGTTCTTCGACACATTCGCCCAGGTCATGGGCGAATACCACGGATGGGGCGTCCTCCACGACCGTTAGCCTTCGCCCCGTGACCTCGTTGCGAGTCGGTCTGGCTCAGCTCAACCCGCTGGTGGGCGACCTGGCCGGCAACGGCGAGCGAATTCTCGAGGCGTACCGCGAGGCGGCGGCGCGCGGATGCGACGTCGTGGTGTTCGGCGAACTGTCGATCACTGGTTATCCGCCCGAGGACCTCGTTCTGAAGCCCGGCTTCGTGCGCGACAACCGGTCGGTGCTCGAACACGTCGCGTCGCAGACCACCGATTGTGCAGCTGTTATCGGTTTCGTCGATCGAAGTGGTGCCGTCGACCCGGCGACTGGTCGCGACGTTCTCTTCAACGCCGCGGCGATCTGTGCCGGTGGTCGAGTGCACGGCGTGTATCACAAGCGGATCCTCCCGAATTACGACGTGTTCGACGAAGAGCGCACGTTCGAACCCGGATCCGGAACACACACTCTTTACGAGGTCGCCGGTGTTCGCGTCGGTCTGTCGATCTGCGAGGACATCTGGTTCGCCGACGGGCCCGTGTCCGAACTCGCCCGTGGTGGAGCGCAGATCAACATCAACATCAACGGCTCGCCGTTCCATCGTCGCAAGGTCGAGCAACGTGAGCGAATGCTCACCGAGCGAGCCATTGCGAACGAATGCGCGATCGTCTACGTCAATCAGGTGGGCGGACAGGACGAGTTGGTGTTCGACGGCGCTTCGATGGTGGTCGATGCTCGAGGTGTTCTGCTCGACCGTCGACCACAGTTCCGTCCCGATCTGTCGATCGTCGACGTTCCCGTCCCCGACAAGGCGGCGCCCTCGTTGCCGGTCACGTCGATCTCGTCGGCCTCACGAGCCGACGGAGGTTCGAAGCACGGTTCGATCACCCCGTTGCTCGATCGTTCGGCCGAACTGTACGAAGCACTCGTGCTCGGAACCCGCGACTACGTGGCCAAGAATCGATTCACCGACGTCGTCATCGGTCTGTCGGGCGGAATCGACAGTTCTCTCGTGGCGTGCGTGGCCGTCGACGCTCTTGGAGCCGAACACGTCCACGGCGTGTCGATGCCGTCGCGCTACTCGTCGCAGGGTTCGAAGGACGACGCCTACGCGCTGGCGGAGGCGCTCGGCATCGACGTGCGCACGATCTCGATCGAACCGGCCTTCCAGGCCTACCTCGACGTCCTCGCCCCGAGTTTCGACGGTCGCCCGGCCGATCTCACCGAGGAGAACCTGCAGAGCCGTTGTCGCGGTCAGATCCTCATGGCGCTCTCGAACAAGTTCGGCTGGATGGTCCTCACCACCGGCAACAAGAGCGAGATGGCCGTCGGCTACTTCACGATCTACGGCGATTCGGTCGGGGGGTACGCCGTCATCAAGGACTTGCTCAAGACCGACGTGTTCGCGCTCAGCCGACACGTGAACGATCGGGCCGGACGAATCGTGATCCCCGAAGCCGTCCTCACCAAACCGCCGTCGGCCGAACTACGTCCCGATCAGCGCGACGACCAGTCCCTGCCGGCTTACGAGGTGCTCGACCCGATCCTCGAGTTGTACGTCGAGCGCGATCTCACGGCGGCCGAGATCGTCGAACGAGGTCACGACGAAGAGATCGTCCGTCGCATCGCCCGACTGGTCGACATCAACGAATACAAACGTCGTCAGTGTCCGCCGGGGGTTCGCGTGTCGGCCAAGGCTTTCGGCAAGGATCGGCGTCTGCCGATCACCAACGGCTATCGAGGCTGAACCGCGCTGCGAGCCTCGTTCCGCTCGAACGCGACGAGGCTGGCGATCACGCAGAGCGCACAGGCCGAGCCGATGACCGCGGGTATGTCAATGCCGTGACGGTCGTAGGTCGCGGTCGCCACCAACGACATGACGGCGCGCCCCATGGTGCCGCCACCGATGGCGAATCCGAGACCGCGTGCCGGCGAATCGGGGATCATGTTGGCGGCGAGCGGCAGCAGGCTCACGATGCCGAACTCGAAGCCGAGCAGGAAGAGAGCCAGGAAGACGAGACCGATGCCCACGTTCGAGCCGCCGAGCGCGAGCAGGAGGCCACTCGGCACGATGAGTGCGGCTCCGAACATGGTGCTGCGTTCCTTGCCCCATGTGTCGGTGCGGCGAGCGCTCGTGATCGATGCGAGCAGTTCGAAGGCGCCGAGTCCGAAGGCGACCGCGGCGATACCGGCCTCGGAGAATCCGAACTCGTCGTCGAGCCACGACCCGAACGTCACGAACATGCACTGACTCGCGGCCATGAGGAAGAACATGGCCAGGATCACCCAGTACCCGCGACGAGGCAGACGCGTGACTCGTGATCGATCGTGTCGCTCGGTTTGGTGAGGTGCATCGGGACCGAGCCGTCGCGCGAGAACCAACGCCATGATCGCCGTGGCCACCGCGCCGGTCACGTACCCCCAACGCCAACTGCTCGCCGAGGCGACCAGACCCATGATGGTCACGCCGAGCAGTAGGCCGAGTGCCCACGACGTCTCGGTGATCCCGATCACCCGTCCGCGTCGTTCGTAATCGACGTGATCGTTGACCCACGCCGTGAGACCCACGTCGAAGACGAGTTTGGACATTCCGAGAACGGCGATCGCGATCACGAACACGACGAGACCCGGGCTGGCCGCGGCGACCGCCGCGGCAGCGGTCACTCCGAGCAGGCCGGCGACCATCGATGTACGTCGATGCATGCGGTCGACGGCCGAGCCGATCGCCGGCGACACGATCATCAACAACTCGGTGATCATCAGAGCCACACCGATCCGACTCAGACTCGTCGAGAGATCGTCGGAGATGCTGGCGAGGAACGGCGGCGCGAATCGGAAACTTCCGTTGGCCGTCAGTCGAGCCACCGTCACCGCGACGACGTGGCGGCGTGTCTCCTCGGGGAAACTCTCGTCGAGAACTCGGTTCAGCACGTGGTGTCCTGATCACCGCTCTTGGCGATGAGGTAGCCGATCGCCCTCTCGGTGCGTGGATATCGATTCACCACGTGCCAGAAATCGGCACCGTGATCGGCGATCACGAGATGAGCCAACTCGTGGACGATCACGTAGTCGAGAACCCACGTGGGAAACCCCACGAGTCGGGTGGACACTTTCACCTCGCCGGTGTGTGGTGTGCACAGTCCCCAGACCGCCGTGAGTTTGTCGGACCACTCGATCGAGTTCGGAAGCGGGAGCATGTGTGCCGACGCGAGTTCGTGGGCGCGTGCCATGAGATCGACGTTCTCGGTGGCCATTTTGCGCTCGAAGCGCCGCACCATTTCCCGGACGGCGTCTTCTTCTTCGGCGCGCGACATCCACGACGGCACGACGACCTTCACCACGCCCTGTTCGAGCCGAGCACCGACGCTTCGCTTGCGTTTGGTCGAACGGACCACCTCCACGCGGAACGGTGAGGTCATTCGACCGCTCCGTGATTGCGGAGTTCTTCGGCGATCAATTCGAGCGGGAAGAGGAGCGAACCCGCTTTCCAGCCACCGTGTCCGTCGTCGGTCGAGTCGTGTTCGAACCACGATCCCCCGAGATTCGGAAAACGGTGCTCGCTGCCGGTCAGGAGTCGACGGAGGAGTCGGAGCACTCCGCCGTGCGAGACCACGAGGACACAGCCGCCCGGGTGGAACCTCGCGATGTCGCCGAACGCGGCCATGGCGCGTCGTTGAGTCGATTCGGCGGTCTCGAATCCGGGTGGTCGCCGATCGGCCTCCAGCCAACCGGGCCACTTCGCCTGGATCTCGTGGCGGGTCAGACCCTGCCACTCGCCAGCGTCGTTCTCACGCCAACGCGCATCGACACGACGAGACGAACACCCCACCGTCTCGGCGAGCAGATCGGCGGTGACGGAGGCACGCTCGAGATCACTCGAGATCACGAGGTCGAACGGCGGGCACTCCGACGCCAGGAGTCCGCCGGCCTGGCGTGCTTGCAGACGTCCGAGCGTCGTGAGCGGCGGATCGGCCTGACCTTGCCACTTACCGAGAGCGTTCCATTCGCTCTGACCGTGGCGCACGACCAGGACACGCGTGACGACTCGGGAGGCGGGGCCGGACACGATCGTTCACGGTACCCCCGCTACGCTCGCCACGTGGTCACCCTGCGCCTCTTCGCCCAAGCGCGCGAAGTCGCCGGCACTTCGCGCGACACGCTTCCGGGCTCCACGGTGGAAGAAGTGGTGTCGGCGGCCTGTCGAAAGTACGGGGAGCGATTCGTACAACTTCTTCCGACCTGTCGTGTCTGGCTGAACGGCGAAGAAGTCCCGCCCTCGACCGCGGTGACCGACAAAGATGAAGTGGCGGTCTTGCCGCCGGTCTCGGGAGGATGTCGATGAGTGCCAACGATCTCGCGTCGATGCCTCTTCCCGACCTTCGCGCGGAGCGTGACGCGTTGCGCACCGAAGAGGACGCCGTGTCGTTCGTCCGTCGACTCGCTCAAGGACGGATCGACCTCGTGGCCGCGGTTCGTGCACACCGTGATGCGGGAGGTGCTGGTTCGGTCTCCGACATCATTCGTTCCGGTGTGGGTCCGGCTCCGAGCACCGGCTCGAGTCGGCCGCCACGCGACACCGAGGTCGCGGCCGACCATCCTCTCGTCGACCAATTCGATTCGCTCTGCGATTCACTCGGCTTCGACGACATGGCCGACCTCGACGATTCGGCACTCGGTCGTCTCTCCGAGGGTCTCGTCGACTTCGAAGGTCGGCTCTCGACCCGCCGACGCGAGCTCTTCGACCGCATCGATGCACTGACCGCCGAACTGGTCCGCCGTTACCGCGACGGCGGGGCGTCGGTCGACTCTCTGTTGCAGGGCTGAGCCGGGTCGATCGGCCGACTGAGCGTTCCCTCGGGGGTGACGGTAGGTTCACCCTTCTGTGACTCGCGTGGCCATGCTCTCTCTGCACACCTCGCCTCTGGTCCAACCAGGTGCTGGTGATTCGGGTGGGATGAACGTCTACGTGCGTGAATTGGTCGCCGCTCTCGCGCACGCCGGAGTCGAGTGCACCACGTACACCCGACAGTGGAGTCGCGATCTACCCCGTGAGATCCTCGTCGAACCGAACCACCGAGTGGTCCACGTGCCGGCCGGACCTTTCGATCTGCCCAAGGAAGAACTCGAGTCGGTGGTACCGGCGTTCACCGATTTCGTCCTCGATGATCTGCGTCGCCAGTCGTCGGCCGACGTCGTGCACGCCAACTACTGGTTGTCGGGAATCGCCGGTCACTCGATCAAGCACGAGCTCGGTGTTCCACTCGTCAGTACGTTCCACACCCTCGCCCGCGTCAAGGCCGAAGGCGGCGACCCCGAGACCGAACGCCGCGAGCGCACGGAGGCTTCGATCATCGGTTGCTCCGATGCGATCTGCATCTCCTGCGACGAAGAGGAAGAACAGTTCCGACGTCTGTACGGAGACCCTCCCGGCCGCATGGAAATCGTGGCCCCCGGAGTCGAGCACGCCTTCTTCACCCCCGGTGATCAAGGAGGTGCGCGGCGAGCCCTCGGTATCGGCGACGGACCGATGATCCTCTTCGTCGGCCGTCTGCAGCCTCTGAAGGGAGTCGACGTCGCCGTGCAGGCGCTCGCCGCTCTGGGTCGACCCGATGCCTCGCTGTACGTGGTCGGCGGATCGAGTGGCGCCGAAGGCGATTCGTACGTCCAGGGTGTGCACCGACTGATCGACGATCTCGGTCTGCGTTCGCGCGTGCATTTCGTACCGCCCCAGCCGCACCACATCCTCTCCACCTACTACCGCGCCGCCGATGCCGTGTGGGTTCCGAGTCGTTCCGAGAGCTTCGGTTTGGTGGCACTCGAAGCGGCGGCGTGCGGAATCCCGGTGGTCGCCAACGCCGTGGGCGGTCTGGTGTCGCTGGTCGAGCACGATCGCACGGGGTTCTTGGTGCCGGGTCGCGACCCCGAGGTCTTCGCCTCGTGCACGGCCGATCTCCTCGACGACGTCGACCGCCGCGCGCGTATGTCGGCGGCCGCCGCCGAACGCGGTCGCCGCTACACCTGGAGCTTCGCCGCCGCCCGACTCCGTCGTCTCTACACCGACGTCTCGTCGCGTTCTCTCGTCAACTGCTCGTGAGCGATCTGCACGACGACGAATCACTCGCCGTGCTCGAACGGCGGATCGACGAGTGGCTCGGATCGATGCGCTCGACGAACACCGCGATCGTGGCCATCGATCGGGCCGAGCCCGATCCGGCCTTCCGAGCCCGCTGGTACGTCCGAATGAAGGGGGAGTCGAAGGAGTTCACCACCCTCTGGATCACTCTGGGTCAACGCACCTTGCGTTACGAGACGTACGTGATGCCGGCCCCCGAGGAGAACGTGGTCGAGTTCTTCGACAACCTTCTACGGCGCAACGAACGGCTCGTCGGAGCGCACTTCTCGATCGGAGCCGAAGACGCGGTGTTCCTCCGTGGCGACCTTCCACTCGGAGCCCTCAACGAACCCGAGCTCGACCGCATCGTGGGATCGCTCTACGCCTACGTCGAGCAGTGCTTCCGACCGCTTCTCTCGATCGGCTTCGCGTCGCGCTTCCGTTCGGCCTGATTCGACTCCCACTCTGACCTCGCTCCACCGGCGATGATCGGGAAGTCGTGCCGGTGGAGCACCTTCACTTGGTTAGCGTGACGTCGTGGCCACGTCGTCTCGATCCGTTCTCGCCGTCGTGGGAGGCGGCAACATGGGTGCCGCCCTGGTGGGCGGGCTCTTGTCGGCCGGAGTCGTCGACAGCTCGGGTGTGGTGATCGTCGAGGTCGTGCCCGAGCGGCGCCGCCAACTCGCCGCCGACTTCCCGGGTGTCACGATCACCGAGTCGATTCCGCCGTGCACCGAGGCCCTCATCGCCGTGAAGCCCCCCGACGTCGCCGCCGCCTGCTCGGCCGCGGTGGCCGCCGGAGCGCGACGGGTGTTGTCGATCGCCGATGCACCCTCGCCCACGAGTGCCGGGGTGTTGGGCATGGCGCGCACGACCGCCACACCTGATCCACATGCGCTCTCGAGGCGGGCGATCG
>JBEDFW010000034.1:0-17461 GCA_041174985.1 Actinomycetota bacterium
CCCCTTGGCGTTCTGGGTCTGGAATCGGACACCGGGTGTCGTTTCGCAGACCCAGAACCCCTGTCACTGGTGGGCCGAGAAGGATTCGAACCTCCGTAGGCAATGCCGGCAGATTTACAGTCTGCTCCCTTTGGCCGCTCGGGCATCGACCCATGTATGAAGTCGTCAGCGTAGCGGTCGGTCGTCGGGACCGACCACCTCGTACGATCTCCCCCATGCCGTCTTTCGACATCGTCTCCGAAGTCGACCGCCAGGAGATCCGCAACGCGGTCGACCAGGCCCAGCGGGAGATCTCGACCCGATTCGACTTCAAGAACACCAACTCCACGATCGAGCAGAAGGACCTCGTCATCACGCTGCACACCGTGAGCGAGGATCGACTGAAGGCTCTCCGCCTCGTTCTCGAGGAACGACTCGTGAAGCGTGGGGTCTCGCTCAAGGGCCTCGACTGGGGCAAGGTCGACGAGGCGACGCAGAACACGGTTCGCCAAGTGGTCACCATCAAAGTGGGCATCTCGTCCGACAAGGCACGCGAGATCAACAAGATGATCAAGGAGAAGGGCCCCAAGGGAGTGAGCAGTCAGACCCAGGGCGAGTCGGTGCGCGTCACGAGCAAGAAGCGCGACGACCTCCAGGCCGTCATCACCATGTTGAAGGGTGCCGACCTCGGCATCCCTCTGCAGTACGAGAACTTCCGCGACTGAACTCGTCAGTCCTCCGACGGCGCCTCCGAGGCACGTCGCTTCAATTCGTCCACGACTCCGGCATCGGCGAGCGTGGTCGTGTCGCCGAGATTGCGTCCTTCGGCCACGTCGCGAAGCAAACGGCGCATGATCTTGCCACTTCGAGTCTTGGGAAGATCGGGAGTGAAATAGATCGTCTTGGGTTTCGCGATCGCACCGATCTCCTTGGCCACGTGATTGCGCAGATCGGCCTCGCTCACTTGCGAGCCACCGCGCAAGGTGACGTACGCGATGATCGCCTGACCCGTCGTCGGATCGTTGGCACCCACGACTGCGGCCTCGGCCACGCTCGGATGCGACACGAGTGCACTCTCGACTTCGGTCGTCGAGATGCGATGACCACTCACGTTCATCACGTCGTCGACGCGACCGAGCAACCAGAGATAGCCCTCGGCGTCGAGTTTGGCGCCGTCGCCGGCGAAGTAGCGATCGGGGAAACGACTCCAGTAGGTCTCGCGGTAACGCTCACCGTCTCCCCAGATGCCGCGCAACATTCCGGGCCACGGACGAGTGAGAGTGAGGTAACCGCCACCCTGTTCGATGCGCCGACCGGCGTCGTCGACCACTTCGGCCGACACACCGGGCAGAGCGAACGTGGCCGAACCAGGCTTGAGCGTCGTCGCACCGGGAAGCGGACTGATCATGATGCCGCCGGTCTCGGTCTGCCACCAAGTGTCGACCACCGGGCACTTCCCGCCACCGATGTTGTCGCGGTACCAGATCCAGGCTTCGGGGTTGATCGGCTCACCGACCGAACCGAGCAGACGAAGTGACGACAGATCGTGCTTGGCCGGTTCGTCGGTCCCCCACTTCATGAACGTACGAATCGCCGTGGGTGCCGTGTAGAAGATCGTCACCTTGTACTTCTCGACGATCGACCAGAAACGATCGTTGCCCGGATGATTGGGGACGCCTTCGTACATGACCTGAGTCGCGCCGTTCGACAGCGGCCCGTAGACGATGTAGCTGTGTCCGGTGATCCAACCCACGTCGGCGGTGCACCAGTACACGTCGGTGTCGGGATGGAGATCGAAGACGTACTTGTGCGTGTAGGTGACGTGCGTGAGGTAACCACCCGTGGTGTGCATGATGCCCTTGGGCTTGCCGGTCGTTCCCGACGTGTAGAGCAGGAACAGGAGTTGTTCGCTGTCCATCGGTTCGGCCGGACAATCACTCGAGGCCGACGCCATCAATTCGTGGTACCAGTGATCACGACCGGCTTTCATCGAGACGTCGTTGCCACCACGCTTCACGACGACGACGTGTTCGATGGTGGGCGTGTTGGCCAGGGCTTCGTCGGCCGCCGACTTCAACGGGAACACCTCACCTCGTCGGTATCCACCGTCGGCCGTGATCAACACCTTGGCCGAGGCGTCATTGATGCGATCGGCGAGTGCTTGCGACGAGAATCCGCCGAACACCACGCTGTGGGCCGCACCGATCCGGGCGCACGCCAGCATCGCGACCGCGGCCTCGGGCACCATCGGCAAGTAGATGTTGACCCGATCGCCCCGGGCGACTCCGAGTCCTTTCAACACGTTGGCGAACTTCTTGACCTCGTCGAGCAAGTCGCGGTACGTGATCGTGCGCGTGTCACCGGGTTCGCCCTCCCAGTGGATCGCGACCTTGTCGCCGCGTCCAGCTTCTACGTGGCGGTCGAGACAGTTGTACGACACGTTGAGACGACCACCGAGGAACCACTTCGAGTACGGCAGATTCCACTCGCAGATCGTGTGCCAGTCGGTGTCCCAGTGCAGGAGTTCGGCCGCCTGTCGGGCCCAGAAACCTTCGTCGTCGCGCGCGGCCTCGTCGTAGAGATGAGTTCCGGCGACCAGACTGCGCGCCTGGAATTCGGCTGACGGCGGGAACTTTCGGTTCTCGAGCAGCAGATCGTCGATGTTGGTCGTTTCGTCGTTCGACATGGATCCCCCCAGGTCGCGAATGAACTGTCGATCGAGGACTCTAGGCGACTAGAACGGAGAGGCCATGTCCGAATCCGTCACTGCTCCGTCGTCCGAGGCGAGTCATCGCTTCGGACCGGCCGAGTGGGGGCTGTCGGCGGTCATCGCCGTCGTATGGGGAAGTTCGTTCCTCTGGATCTCGATCGCCATCGATCACGTGGAGGCACCGGTCGTTCCACTCGGTCGCAACTTCTTCGGCGCACTCGCACTCGGACTCTTCCCGATGGCCCGGCGGGGAATCGAACGGTCGGACTGGTGGCGCGTCGGCTTGCTTTCGCTCGTGTGGATGGGCATCCCGTTCCTGCTCTTCCCCATCGCCGAAAAGACCGTGTCGTCCGGCGTCACCGGAATGTTGAACGGCGGACTTCCCGTGGTCGGGGTGGTGGTCACGGCGATCTTCGTGCGCCGTGCTCCCTCGGCTCGTCGTGTCGCCGCCGTGTGCGTCGGTTTCGTCGGAATCGCCGTCATCTCGTTGTCGTCGATCAACGCCAAGGACGACGGTCCGACCGCCGACGTGCGCGGTGTGACCCTCCTTTTGATCTCGCTCGTGTGCTACTCGAGTGCGGTCAATCTCGCCGCGCCGCTGCGCGACAAGTACGGAACCCTGCGCCTCATGTTCTGGACCGAGGTCGCCGCGGTCGCCTGGGCACTTCCGCTCGGCGTGCCGGCGATGTTCCGCAGCGACCACACCTGGAGTGCGTGGGGATCGATCTTCGTCCTCGGCGCGGTCGGAACCGGAATCGCCTTCGTGGTGTACGGAGTTCTACTCGGACGCGCCGGGCCGATTCGCAGCATGATCGGGAACTTCTTCACGCCCATCGTGAGCGTTCTTCTCGGAGTGTCGTTCCGTGACGAGCACATCTCGTGGTGGGCCGTGCTCGGCATGGCGATCGTGGTGGCCGGTGCCGTCATGACATCCCGCCCCGAACCCGACTGAACGTCGACCCGACCCAGCGCCGACCCGGGTGTTGCCGTCGAACTGGTGGCAGATCAGCACGAAAGACGAGTCGTTCTTGCCACCAGAATCACCAAGACAGGACGGTGAAGGAGCCGAGTGAGGCCGGGTCGAGCAGGGCTTCGGCTTCGCTCACCCGACTGCGCATCGTCATCGCCCGCAGTCCCGGACGTGCCGCCTCGGCCTCCCACACTCGTTTGCCCTCGGCCACCAACTCGTCGATTCCCCACCGTTGCAAGAACTGGGCCTGCGAACGCACGGTTCGCGCCGCGCCGAGACCGGCCTCGAGTTGATCGACGCACACGTCGGTGGTCACGTCCTGACGACCCACGTCACGCAAGTAGTGCGCGCCTCTCTCCTGCCCGCGATACGTGCGCAGCCACTCGCGCCACGGACGCGCTGCGAGCGACGCCGTGAGCGGAACCATGTAATCGATCACGAGCATCGAACCGTCGAGACGACCCGACACGTCCTGCAGCAGGCGCACACCGCGCTCGTGCCACGGGACTCGAGCCCCGAGCGACGCCCGTTCGGGCAGACGAACCGGCGGTTCACCGTCGATGTCGCGCAGAACTTCGCTGGCGTTCTCACCGTCGCGCATCACCCAGGCCTCGCGCCACACTCCGTCGAAGACCAGGAGTCGGAACGGCACGTTGTCGATCAATTCATTGGCGATCACCACTCCGGACAGATCTCCGTCGGGCAACGTCGCCCGTGACGTCACACCGTCGGGATGTCGAGTCCGTTGTTCGGCCGAGAGTTCGACCGCCACATAACGGGATGCGTCTCCACCCAGACAGGTGGGTGCGGCGGCCAGGATCGATCGGGCCAACGTGCCGGGGCCGGCCCCGATCTCGTACACGCGAAAATCGTCGGGTTCGCCGAGTTCGCGCCACGCGGCATCGCACCAACGTGCGAGTACCGCACCGAACAGCGGGCCGACTTCCGGTGACGTGATGAAGTCGCCACGCCGACCGGCGCGACCACCAGAGGTGTAGAAACCCTGCGCGCCGTAGAGCGCGTCGTCGAGAAAATCGTCGAAACGGACGAGGCCGGTGTCGTCCGCCATCGGCGCCGGATCAGCCGCCGAACGCGCCGGCCAGATCGGCCAGATCGCCGAAACGCAACACCGAACCGGGCAACACACCGAGAACCAGCGTGGCCACCGTGGTGATCGTCATCGCCGCGACCAGTGATCCGGGCGTGCGAACCGCGGTCATCTCACCGTGCGGAGTGGGCTTCATCCAGACCTCTCGCATGATGCTGCCGTAGTAGCCGAAGGCGATCACCGAGTTGACCGCACCGATCACGGCGATCGCGTAGGCCCAACCGTTACCGGCTTCGAGCACCGCCCGGAACGCGGCGAACTTGGCGATCCAGCCACCGAGCGGGGGAATGCCGGCGAGCGACGCGAGGAACAGCGTCATGAGGACGCCGAGACCCGGCGCATACGAGAAGAGTCCGCCGAGGCTCGAGATCTCACCACTACGCGTGGTTCGGCTGACGGCGATCACGACGGCGAACATGCCGAGGTTCATCGCGGCGTACACGAGCAAGTACACGACGACCGCCTGCAACGCGGGCTCGGCCGCATCGCCGGTTCCCGCCACGGCGAGCGGCATCAGGATGAAACCACCCTGGCTGATCGACGAATACGCGAGCATGCGCACGATGTTGGTCTGACGCAGCGCGATCAGGTTGCCGACCGTCATGGTGATCGCGGCCAGCACCCACAAGAAGGGCTGCCACACGTCCTTGGCCTGTGGGAAACCCACATAGACGACGGTCACCAGAGCGACGAATCCGGCTGCCTTGCTCGCCACCGAGAGGAACGCCGTGATCGGCGTGGGTGCACCTTCGTACGTGTCGGGCGCCCAGGTGTGGAAGGGAACCGCCGACACCTTGAAGGCGAAACCGACCACCACGAACACCACGGCGAGAACGTGAATGCTTCCGAAGTCGCCGTCGGTCGTGACGCTGCGACCGATGTCGGTGAGAAGAGTCGAACCGGTGACACCGTAGAGAAGGCTCATGCCGTACAACATCACGGCCGAGGCGAAGACTCCGAGCAGGTAGTACTTCACACCCGCTTCGTTGCTCTTGCGGTCACGCTTGCGCCAGGCAGCGAGCATGTAGGCCGGGATGCTGAGGAACTCAAGAGCGACGAAGATGCTCACGAGGTCGCGACTCGACGCCATCATCACCATGCCGGTGATCGAGGTCAGGAGCAAGGTGTAGTACTCGCCTTGGTGGTAGTCGCCCTCCTCGACGTGGTTCTGCGACAACAACACCACCACGTAGCCGGCGATCACGAACAGAGCCTTCAAGGTGAGGGCGAACTCGTCGATCACGTAGCGACCATCGAACAACGAGCGCATCTCGGCGTCGTGCACGACCAAGGTCAGGATCGGCAGGAGCGAGCCCAGAAGGACGAAACCCGTGAGCGATGCCGTGATCCACTTCTTCGATTCGCTCACGAAGAGGTCGACGAGGATGACGAGACAGATACCGGCGGCCAGCACGATCTCGGGCGCGATGGCGTGATAGTCGATCGTCGGCGACTGCCACGGCACCTGAGCGAGGATCGAGGACAGCACGGATCAGCCTCCGAACGCCGACAGAGCGACTTCGACCGCCGGGTCGAAGATCTCGAACATGAGTTGCGGGTACACACCGAACACCACGATGGCGACGAGGAACGGCGTCCAGGCGATCCATTCGAACGTGTTCACGTCGTGCAGATCGTCATGACCGTGCCCGTCGTGACCGTGCCCGTGATCACCGTGTCCGCCGGAGAACTCGGGCTTGGGTTCACCGAACGCCGTGCGCTGGAACATCCACAGCAAATAGGCCGCCGCGAAGACGGTGCCGATCGCCGCGATGATCATGAAGGTACGGAACGTCTCGACCGGAAGACCATCGGCCGGCGAATACGCCGACAAGATGGCCGGGAATTCGCCCCAGAAGCCGGCGAGACCGGGCAGACCGAGCGAGGCCATCGCGCTGAAGCCGAGGATCCAGCCGAGCTTGGGCATCTGCTTCAACATGCCACCCAGACGCGCGATCTCGAGAGTGTGGTAACGCTCCTTCACACTGCCGGCGATGAAGAAGAGCATGCCCGTGATGAGACCGTGCGCCACCATGCCGAACAGCGCCGCATTGAATCCCATCGGGGTGAGCGTCGAGATACCGAGCATCACGAAACCCATGTGCGCCACCGACGAGAACGCGATGAGTCGCTTCATGTCGGTCTGGGCCAGACAGCCCAGGGCTCCGTAGATGATGCCGATGACCGAGAGAAGTCCGATCCAGGGTGCCCACTCCTTGGCCGCCTCCGGAAGAACCGGGATCGCGATGCGGACGAAACCGTAGGTTCCGAGCTTCAGAAGGATGGCGGCCAAGATGACCGAACCCTGAGTGGGTGCCTGCGTGTGCGCGTCGGGCAACCAGGTGTGGAACGGGAACATCGGCACCTTCACGGCGAAGCCGACGAACATGCCGCCGAAGATCCAGATCTGCGCCGACCGTCCGAGCAGACCGCCGTACTCGGTGAGCATCGGAATCGAGAACGAGGCCTCGACACCTTCGGGCACCGCGCCGCGGACCTTGAAGAAGAGGGCGATGAAGGCGACGAGCATGAGGGCCGATCCGAACATCGTGTAGAGGAAGAACTTGAGCGACGCGTACTGGCGCTGCTCGCCTCCCCACACGCCGATCATGAAGTACATCGGCAGCAACACCACTTCGAAGAACACGAAGAAGAGGATGAGGTCCTGGGCGACGAACGTTCCGGCCATACCCGTCTGCAGGATGAGCATGAGGCTGAAGAACGCCTTGGGGTTACCCGGCGACGGTACGTGGTTCCAGGAGTAGATCATGACGAGCACGGTCACGACCATCGACAAGAAGTAGAGCGGGAGGCTCATTCCGTCGAGACCGATCGTGTAGTTGCTCGAGATGACCTTGATCCATTCGGTGTCGGCGAAGAACTGGAGGGTTCCCGCCTGATCGAAGTCGAACTGGGTGAGCGTGTAGATGCCGACACCCAACGTGGCCAACGCGGTCACGAGTGCCACGAGCTTGTGCATCGTTTCGTCGGCCTTGGGGATGAAAAGCATCACCACCACACCGACCATGGGCAAGAAGGTGCCGACGGTCAGTAGCCAGTTCTGGTCACGGAGTACTTCCATGCCGTGTCTCCTCAGGTGTTGATGATGACGAGTACGAGAGCGCCGATGGCGGCCGCAGCGAACAGCAGCGCTCCGTACTGATTGACCTTGCCCGACTGGATGGGGCGCAAGGCCCCACCCGTTCCCCGGGCCGCGGCGCCCGAGGTGTTCACCGCGCCGTCGACGACGCGTTGATCGATGTTGCGATACACCCAGCCGGCGGTCCGGCGGGAGATCTTGCCCGATGCGTTGACCACACCGTCGATCACGTTCTGGTTGAACCAGTACGCGGCGCGAGCGATCGGATGCGCGATCGCGCGAACGATGACCTTCTCGTAGAGCGCATCGAGGTAGTACTTGTTCCAGAGGAACAGGTAGCCACCTTTCAGGACCTTGCTGCGCTCGGTGAGACCGACGAGACGACGATGGCGGCGCGTGTAGTACTGCACGCTGAAGATCCAGCTCGACACCAGACCGGCAGCGACGATGGCCAGCGACAAGAGCGCCTTGCTCCACTTGAACTTGGCGTGGCTGACGGCCGGGAAGTAGCAGACCTCGCCGGCCGGCGGTGCTTCGTACGAGCAACCGGCCTTGGCGCCTTCTTCGCCACCCTCCGCGCTCGCCGCCGACGAGACGTCGATGACGGTGAGGGCTTCACCGGGACCCGATGCCATGGTCGATTCGGCGGCCACGATGGCCGGGCTCGGTTCGACGTACTTCTTGAAACGTTCCCAGCTCGATCCGAAAGGCGTCGCGTTGGCCAGACCGGCGACGAGAGCGAGTGACGCCAAGATGATGAGCGGCACCGTGATGAGTTTGGGACTCTCGTGCGGACCGTGAGCACCGTGATCGTCGTGCGTCGCATGCGCATCGTGACCGTGATCGTCGTGACCGTGATCGGCATGCGCGTCGTGACCGTGATCGTCGGCCTCGTGGTGTTCACCCGCCGCCGCTCCACGCGCTTCTCCGAAGAACGTGAGGTAGGTCGCCCGGGTCATGTACGCCGCCGTGAGGAACGCTCCGCACAGACCGACGATCATGAAGGCCTGATAGCCGTTGTGACCCACGTTGTCGATGATCTCGTCCTTGGAGAAGAAACCGGCCAACGGGAACACACCGGCGAGAGCCAAGGTCGAGATGATCCAGGTGGTCGCCGTGATCGGCATCTTCTTGGCGAGTCCACCCATGTCCTTTTTCATGTCGAAGGAGTGATGTGAACCCGAATGACTGACCGAGCCGGCCGCCAGGAACAGACACGCCTTGAAGAACGCGTGGGTGAAGATGTGGAACACGGCCGGCAACCAGGCGCCCGCACCGAGGCCGAGCATCATGTATCCGAGCTGCGAGACCGTCGAGTAGGCCAAGACCTTCTTGATGTCGTGCTGCACGAAGGCGAGCAGCGCTGCGATGACGATCGTGACTCCACCTATCAGAGCGATGAAGTTGATGTTGGTGTCGGTGATCTCGAGACCTTCCCAGAACACCGGGTAGACACGGGCCACGAGGAACACACCGGCCACGACCATCGTGCTCGAGTGGAGCAGCGAGCTCACCGGCGTCGGACCGGCCATGGCGTCGGGCAACCACGTGTGCAGCGGGAACTGACCCGACTTTCCGATGCATGCGATGAAGAGAGCGACCGCTCCCCACGTGAGCGCACTCTGACTGGCGTCACCTGACATGGCCCAGGCCGACAGGCCCGAGATGTTGAAGCCGCTCACGCCGAGGTTCTGCTGAGTCCAGGCGTTGGCCGAGAAGAAGAGAACGCCGGTGCCGACGAGCAGACCGACGTCACCGACGCGCACGGTGAAGAACGCCTTGAGGGCGGCGCGCGCGTTGGCCTGGTCCTCCCACCAGTGGCCGATGAGCATGAACGAGCAGAGACCCATGATTTCCCAGCCGAGGATGAGCTGCACCATGTTGGGCGCGAGCACCATGCTCAACATGCCGGCCGAGAAGAGCGTCAGGGCGGCGAAGAAGTGGGTGTAACGACGATCGCCGCGCAGATACTCGAGTGAATAGAACTGAACGAGCGTGGAGATGAAGGCCACGACCACGAGCAGCGTGAGCGCGAGTCCGTCGATGTGCTGACCGATACCGAACTCGAGGCCACCGCTCTGCCACCAAGTCCATTCGCGGATGACCGGACCCACGAAGGGCGCCGATTCGCCGCCGGCCTTCATGAGCTTGGATGCACTGTGACCCGTCGCGTCGTCGACCCGTTGGATCCACTGGTAGGCGGCGCCGAGGGCGAGAACGAGAGAGCCGATCATCGACGCCACGCCGAGTTCGCTTCCCTTCATCGGCAGGCGCTTGCCGAAGAAGATGATGAGGACGAACGCGACCGCCGGAACGATCGGGATCAGCCAGGCGTTCTCGAGGAACCAGCCGGCCGACTGCGCGACGGAATGGGAGGCTTCGGCAGCGAGCATCGATCAGCCCTTCATCTCGGACAGTTCGTCGAGCGCGATCGAGCGCCGGTTGCGGTAGATCAGGAGCACGAGGGCCAGACCCACGCCGACTTCGGCGGCGGCGATGGCGATCACGTACAGAGCGAAGGTGTTGCCGTCGATCGAACCGAGTCGGTGCGAGAAAGCGATCAGGTTGAGGTTGACCGCATTGAGGATGAGTTCGATCGACATGAGCACCATCACCGCGTTCTTGCGGGCGAGGACTCCGTAGACGCCGATCGAGAAGAGGATCGCGGCGAGAAGGAGGAACTGAACGGTCAGCACGGGTCTCAGTCCTTCCTGGCCAGGACGATGGCGCCGATCACGGCGACGAGGAGTACGAACGAGAGGGCCCAGAAGGGCAACAGGTACGGACCGAAGATGTCGTCGCTCAGGACCTGGATGGGAACCTGGCCCGACTCGTCGGGATTCGGCAGACGATCGTCACCGAATCCGTCGATGAGAACCCAGGAGATCACACCGAGCAGCACGAGTGACACCGGGACGGCGATTCCCCAGTTGGTGTTGTTGAGATCGGCTTCGGCGCCAATGCGGGCTCGAGTGAGCATCGTTCCGAAGAGGAAGAGCACCATCACCGCACCGACGTACACGAGCACCTGCGTGACCGCCACGAACTCGGCCGAGAGCAAGAGGTACTGAGCCGCCGCACCGGAGAGCACGATGACGAGCCACAACGCGGCGTGCACCACGTTCTTGACCGTGACCACTCGGAGAGCACCGACGATCATGAGCAACGAGATGATCCCGAACCCGATGTTCTGGGCCACGAGAAGATCGGCGGCAACCATCACTTCTTGCCCTTCTTCTCGGCACCGGCTTCGAGGGCCGGGGCCTCGGGAACGGTCTCCATCCACTCGCCCAACTTGTTCTTGTCGTGCAGGAGATCGGCGATGTGCGGCTCGCTGTATTCGTACTCCGGGCTCCAGAACAGCGCGTCGAACGGGCACACCTCGACACAGATTCCGCAGTACATGCAGAGCGCGTAGTCGATGTCGAAACGGTCGAGTTTGTTGACCTGGCGAGGCTTGCCGCCGGCCCGTCGCGGCGGCGCGAGTTCCTTGTGTCCCTCGATGTAGATGCACCAGTCGGGGCACGAACGCGCGCACAACATGCACGACGTGCAGTTGTCCTCGCGCAACGCGATGACACCGCGGGCCCGCAACGGCGGCGCTTCCTTCTCGTGCGGGTACTGGACGGTGTTCGAACCCTGTGTCGTCGTGCGGACGAGCGTGTTCAGGGTGACACCGAGACCCTTGATGAGACCGGGGACCTTGGGCATCAGAACGCCACCTTCAGAATCGCGGTGAACATGATGTTGATCAACGACACGGGTACCAGCACCTTCCAGGCGAACCGCTGGAGCTGATCCTCACGGAATCGCGGGTAGCTGAAGCGCACCCACATGATGATGAAGGCGAGCAACATCATCTTGGCGACCATGATCAGCGGGCCGACCACGTTCATCCAGTCGTCGACGTCGTTCAGCGTGTCCCAGCCGAACCACGCGAACGGGATGCCCCATCCACCGAGGAACAGGACCGAGGCGATGAGCGAGAACACTCCGGCGGTCGCGAATTCGGCGATGAAGAACGTGAGGAAGCGGAATCCCGAGTACTCGGTCATGTATCCCGACACGAGTTCGGATTCGGCGATCGGCATGTCGAAGGGGGCCTGGGTCAGTTCGGCCTGCACCGCGATCATGAAGATCACGAAGCCCACGAATTGGGTGAGAACGAAAGGATGGCCGAGTCCGTCCCAGCCGAAGATCGATCCGGCGTTCTGCGCGAACACGATCTGCTGCAGATTCATGCTGTCGGCCTGGATGATCACTCCGACCACGGCCAACACCATCGGGAGTTCGTAGGCGATGAGCTGTCCGGCGGCGCGCAGACCACCGAGAAGCGAGTACTTGTTGGCACTCGACCAACCGGCGATGAGGATGCCGAGCACGCTCACCGACGACACGGCGAGCATGTAGAAGACACCCGCCTCGAAGTTGGTGAACCAGGCGTCGGGTCCGAAAGGAACCACGGCCACCAACAGGAAGGTCGACACCAGGACCACCAGAGGCGCGATCTTGAAGATGAAGCCATCGGCCTTCTCGGGGGTGATGTCTTCTTTCTGCAGCCACTTGCCGACTTCGGCGAACAACTGCAGAGAGCCGTAAGGGCCCGCTTCCATGGGGCCGAGGCGGCTCTGCATGAACGACATCATCTTGAAGAGGAAGACGTACACGATCGTGCCGGCCGGAAGCAGGACGGCGACGATGCCACCGAGAACGCGCAGGAGCGACTGCGCCCAGTACGGCAGATCGACGGCGAGCAGGGACACGGCGTTCATCAGCGATCGATGTCTCCGAGGATGAAGTACAGCGACGCGAGGATCGTGATGATGTCGGGCACGTAGACGCCCTTCAGGACCCAGGGAACGATCGAGATGTTGTTGAAACTCGCCGAGCGGATCTTGGTACGGAACGGACCGAGGTCTCCCTTGCTGACGACGTAGTAACCCATCTCTCCGAGCGGATTCTCGGTCGAGACGAAGGCCTCGCCCTCGGGAACCTTGATGATGCGAGGCACCTTGGCCATGACCGGTCCGGACGGAATGGAGTCGAGCAACTGATCGACGATGCGGGTCGCTTCGCGGGTCTCTTGGAGACGTACCCAGCAACGAGCGAACGAGTCGCCGTCGGGGTGGGTCCAGACCTTCCAGTCGACCTGGTTCCAGGCCATGGGCAACGACTGATCGCGACGAAGGTCCCAGTCGACTCCGCTCGCGCGCAGGTTGGCACCCGACAAGCCGTACTGGAGCGCGACGTCCTTCGGGATCACACCGATGCCGCGGGTACGACTCTGGAAGATCTCGTTGCCGAAGAGCAGGTTCTCGATCTCGTCGCAGAAGTTGCGCAGCTTCTTCATCACCGCGCGGGTCTCGTCGATGAATCCGGCCGGGAGGTCGTCCTTCAGTCCGCCGATGCGATCGAAGTTGGGATGGAAGCGTCCGCCCGTCGCGCCTTCGATCAAGTTGAGCACGTACTCGCGATCGCGGAAGGCCATGAACACCGGAGTGACGGCGCCCATCTGCACGCCGAGGTCACCGAGGAACAGCGAGACGTTGGCGATGCGGGAGAGTTCGAACAGGATCGTGCGGATCCACTGTGCACGGGGCGGAGCCTCGATACCCATCAACTTCTCGGCCGCGAGGATGAAAGGAACTTCGTTGGCGAACGAACCGAGCCAGTCGATGCGGTTGATGAGCGTCGTCACCTGCGGATAGGTACGCACTTCGGTGAGCTTCTCGTAACCACGATGCATGTAACCGCACGACGGTTCGGCCCACACGACCTGCTCACCGTCGAGGCGGGCGATGATGCGGAGCGTTCCGTGCGTCGCCGGGTGCTGCGGCCCGATGTTGAGGGTCATGCCCTCGGTTTCGAGTTCGACGTTGAGGCGAGCATCGGAAGCCTGCGCTGCGATGTACGCCATCTGACGGCGGTCGATGAGCGATTCGGTCGAGGTCATTCTCCGTCACCTTCTTCGTCGTCGCCGCCACCGGGAAGAGGTTCCACGTCGACGATTCCCGGCCACGGCTTCACCATGCGGGCGAGCAAGGGGAAGTCCTTGCGAAGCGGATGTCCCTCGAAATCGGTGGGCAGGTACATGTTGCGCAGATCAGGATGGCCGTTGAAGCCGATGCCGAACATCTCGTGCGTCTCGCGCTCGTGCCAGTTGGCGCCGGCGAAAGCAGGGATCCAGGAATCGACGACCGGATGGGCGTCGTCGAGATCGCACTTCACGTTGACACCCACGTGCAGCGTCGGGTGCGTGACGCGAGCGAGCATCTGGAAACGACTGTCACCGCCGGCGTAGCCCTGGGTGATCGTGTCGTCGCGCTCGGGAGCCGGCTCGGTCGGATCGTCTTCACCCTTGCCGAAGGGCGAGGGCATCCAGTCGATGGCCGACAGGAAGCAGAAGTACTCGAATCCCATCTGGTGACGAAGAGCTCGCGCGGTGGCGAGCCACGCGTCGGGGCGCACGCGCACCCACACGTCGTCGCCGGGCTTCACGAGGCTGTCGAGCAACGCGTCACCGATGTGCGAGCGCAGGTCGTCGACGATTCGTTCGCGCAGGGTGTCGCCGGGGATCTCGGCGACGGGAGCATCAGACGACACTGGGCTCACCGACCTTCGAGCGGCGACGTCCGCGGTCTTCCACCACGATCGGCTTGGAGCCTTCGCCACGCCAACGAGCGCCCATGTCTTCGTTGCGGATGCGCTGCTGCAACAACACCACACCTTCGAGGAGAGCTTCGGGGCGAGGAGGGCAACCGGGGATGTAGACGTCGACCGGGATCAATTGATCGACACCCTTGGTGACCGAGTAACTGTCCCAGTAGGGACCGCCGCAGTTCGCGCACGAGCCCATGGAGATCACGTACTTGGGGTCGGGCATCTGCTCGTAGAGACGCTTGATGGCGGGTGCCATCTTGTCGGTCACGGTGCCCGAGATGACGACGAGGTCGGCCTGCCGAGGGCTGGCCGGAAGCGGAATCACTCCGAGACGCATCACGTCGTAACGCGGCGAACCGAAAGCAGCGCCCATCTCGATGGCGCAGCACGCGAGACCCCACTGATACACCCACATCGAGTAGGAGCGTCCGAGGTTGAGAAGTGAGTTCAGCGGCTTGGGGAGCCGCCCGCGGTCGACGAGACCCATGTGACTCCTTTGTGATTACACCCAGCGAAGGACGCCCTTGCGCCAGGCGTAGACGAGACCGAGCAGAAGAACTCCCACGAAGACACCCATCTCGACCAGACCGAATCCGGCGTAGCGCTCGAGCTGGGTGGCCCAGGGGAAGATGAAGACCGCCTCGACGTCGAACACGACGAAGAGAAGGGCGAACACGTAGTACCGGATCTGGCTCTGCGTCCAGCCGTCGCCGACCGGATCGACACCACTTTCATAGGTCAACAACTTCTCCCGGTTGGGGCGAACGGGCCGAATGAGGGCCGAAATCCCCAAGAGCAGGGAGGCCAACAAGAGCGCGGCCAACCCGAACCAGAAGACGGTGAGGTACGACCTCAGAAAGTCCGACATCGTCGAGTGACGCTACTACGGAGGCCGAAGGCCGACCTAACTTCCGCCCAGCGTGTGACCTCTATTCGCGTGCCGACGGAACGTGCGACGACGCCTCGGATCACGCGGTGCAGTGCTCGAGGAACCAGTCGACGAGAGCCTCGGTGCGGGGTCGGCTGGCCACGACCTCCCGACGGGTGTCGGCGAGGATTCGCTCGGGGTCGAGTCCGAGGCGGAGCAGGTCGTCGGGGTCCCCCGCCGTCCAGCGCGTCAACATGGTCTCGGTCGCCTCGGGGTGGAACTGGGTCGCCAGCAGCCGGGGGCCGAGAACCGCTTGGGGTCCCGAGGGGCTCCGGGCGATCTCGAGGTACCCCGGCGGGACCGAAAACACGTCGAAATGCCACTGCAACCAGGGGCCGGAGCCGATCACGTCGGGGCGGTCGGACTCGATGGGATGCCAGCCCACCTCGGGCCGCCGGGCCCGTTCGACCGTCCCACCCAGGGCCCGGGCGGTGATCTGGGCCCCGAAACAGATGGCGAACACGGGCACGCCCTGGGCCACGGCCTCGTTCACGAGTGCACATTCGGCGGCCACGGACGGCGCCACCTCGTCCCAGTAGACGCTCCAGTCGGACCCGAGGAGGAGGACCAGATCACGTCCCTCGAGGCCGGGCCACCGCGCCGGGTACTCCCGCAGGCAATCGGTGAAGCTCACCCCGTGATGTCGGAATCTCTCCCCCACGATGCCGGGGTCGGCATCATCGGCGTTGGCGATCACGAGCGCGCGCACACCGGTACGGTAGACGGCGAATGACGACTTCGGACACGGACCTCCCGGTGATCAGTCGATCCGACATCGACGCCGCCCGCTCGGCGGGTGCCTCGGTCGTGGAACACACCCCGATCACCGGTTCGTACACCCTGTCGCAACGCACCGGGGGCGACATCGTCCTGAAGGCCGAGAACCTCCAGCGCACCGGAAGCTTCAAGATTCGCGGCGCCATGAACAAGTTGTCGTCTCTCGGTGACGCGGCTCGACGCGGAGTCACGGCCGGAAGTGCCGGCAATCACGCTCAGTCGTTGGCCTTTGCCGCGCGTTCGTTCGGGGCTCCGTGCGACATCTTCGTGCCGAACAACGCACCCATCGCCAAGATCGCCGCGTGTCGCGACTACGGCGCGACCGTGATCGAAGGTGGCGATTCGCTCGACAACGCCGTCGAGTACGCGCACGCCCGCGCCGCCGAGACCGGAATGGCCTTCTGCCATCCGTACGACGACCCGATCGTCATCGCCGGTCAGGCGACTCTGGGTGTCGAACTCCTCGAGGACATCTCGTCACTGCGCCGCGTGATCGTCCCTCTCGGTGGGGGCGGTCTGGCGAGCGGTGTCGCCATCGCCGTCAAGATGCACGACCCCACCATCAAGGTGATCGGCGTACAGGTCGAAGCCTGCGCGCCCTATGCGAACGGCGACGTGCCGAACGGACCGGTGCTCACTCTCGCCGACGGCATTGCCGTGAAACGACCGGGTGTGCACACTCGTCCGCTCGTCGAGCACTGGCTCGACGACATCGTGGTCGTCGACGAGGACGCCGTCGCCGATGCAATGGTCATGCTCATGGAACGATCGAAGCTCTACGTCGAAGGAGCCGGCGCCGTCGGTGTGGCCGCGCTCTTGTCGGAACGAGTCGCGCCGGCTCGTTCGGGCACCACGTGCGTCGTCCTCTCGGGTGGCAACGTCGATCTCGGCGTCGTCCCCGGACTCATCCGACGACACGAGACCCAGGCCGGTCGTCGACTCATCATGTTCGTGCGCGTGAGCGACCGTCCCGGTGGACTGGCCAAACTTCTCACGATCTTCGCCGAATGCGGAGCGAGCGTCATCGACATCGAGCACGTACGTGACGGCGTCGACCTCCACGTGCGTGAAACCGGCGTCAATGCGGTTCTCGAAGTTCGTGGCCCCGACCACGCCGAACGAATCATCGAAGCCGTGCGCGAAGCCGGCTACGACGTACGCGACTGACGACCGTCACGACGTCATCGAGATGACGTCACCTCGTCATTCCGATACGAATCCCTTCCAGT
>JBEDFW010000035.1:0-2946 GCA_041174985.1 Actinomycetota bacterium
ATGTTCGATTCGGGCTTCGGCGGTCTCACGGTCGCCCGCGCCGTGATCGACCTGCTTCCGAACGAGGATCTGGTGTACATCGGTGACACTGGCCGGTACCCCTACGGCGACAAGCCGCTCGAACAAGTGCGGGATTACGCACGAGAGATCGCGTGGAGCCTGGTCGACGACTTCGGAGCCAAAGCCATCGTGGTGGCGTGCAATACGGCCGCCGCTGCGATGCCGGTGCACGAGCTCGAGGCCGAGTTCGCCGCGGCCGGAAAACCGATCCCGGTGATCGGCGTGATCGACCCGGGTGCGCAGGCTGTGGTGCGCGCCACGCGCAAAGGTTCGGTCGGCGTCATCGGAACGATCGGAACGGTGAGTTCGGGATCGTACGAGCGAGCGGTGGCCCGAGCGGCTTTCGGGGCGAGCATCGATCTCGTCTGTACCGCCTGTCCGGGTTTCGTCGAGTTCGTCGAGCGCGGTCGCACGAGCGGACCCGAAGTGACTCTTCTCGCCGAGAGGTTGTTGGCACCGGTGAAAGAAGCCAAGGTCGACGCTTTGTTGCTGGGCTGCACGCATTATCCGTTCTTGGCGCGAGTGATCAGCGACGTCCTCGGTGACGACGTCATCCTCGTGTCGTCGGCCGACGAGACGGCATTCGCGCTCAAGGAGCTTCTCGACGCATCAGGACGGTCGACGACATCGAGAGATGTGGCTGGATCGGCCCGTTTCTTCTCGAGCGGTGACGTGGCGTGGTTCGAGACACTCGGTCGTCAGTTGCTCGGTCCCGAATTGGTGGGTGCCGAGACCTGGACACCTGGTCGCTAGTTTTCCTGCATGCCCACTTCATCCTCCCGTCACGACGGCCGCCTTTCCCACGAACTGCGTCCGGTCTCGTTCGAACGCGACTTCACCGAGATGGCGGCGGGCAGTGTGCTCGTCTCGGTCGGTCGCACCCGCGTGCTCTGCACGGCGAGCATCGACGAGGACGTGCCGCGTTGGATGAAGGGGAGTGGCAAGGGTTGGGTCACTGCCGAGTACTCGATGCTTCCCGGGTCGTCGCCCGAGCGCGTCGATCGTGAAGCAGCCAAGGGTAAGCAGAGCGGTCGCACCGTCGAGATCCAACGGCTGATCGGCCGCAGTCTGCGCGCGGCCTGCGACATGGTCGCGTTGGGCGAGCGCCAGGTCGTGGTCGACTGCGACGTGTTGCAGGCCGACGGCGGCACCCGCACCGCCAGTATTTGCGGAGGATTCCTGGCACTGCACGACGCGTTGTCACGACTGGTGCAGTCCGGGTCGATCGCCGCCCATCCACTCCATTCGCTGTGTGCGGCGGTGAGCGTCGGCATCGTCGACGGTGTTCCGGTGGTCGATCTACCGTACGTGGAGGACAGCCGCGCCGAGGTCGACATGAACGTCGTGATGCTGAGGAAGCTCTCGGGTGAGTCGAGCGGGACCACTGGTCGATTCGTCGAGGTGCAAGGTACGGCGGAGGGAATGTCGTTCACGCGTGGCGAGCTCGACTCGTTGCTCGGCCTCGCCGAAGGGGGCCTGGCCGAGGTGTTCGCGCTCCAGCAGGAAATGATCGCGGTGCCCCCCGTTCTGCGACGTAGCTGACTGGCTCGGGCGCGACTCATGGCACTACTCGAGATCGTGTGTGCTTCAGCGAATCCCGACAAGGTGCGCGAAATCCAGGATCTGTTCGAGGGTCTGCTCGGGGACACCGTGACGTTGTTGCCTCGGCCGAGCCACGTGCCCGACGTCGACGAGAACGCCGACACGTTGTTAGGTAACGCGCGTCTGAAGGCGCGAGCGATCATGGAAGCGTCGGGAAAGCCGGCGGTGGCCGACGACACGGGATTGTTCGTCGACGCTCTGCCTGGCGAACTGGGCGTACGAACGGCGCGCTACGCGAATGATCGACCCGAACACTCGACCGACCCCTACGGAGCGAATCGCCGGAAACTCTTGGAGAGTCTGGAGGATCTCGGTTGTCTCTCTCCGGAGTCGCGACGAGCTCGTTTCGTCACGGTGGCCGTGGTGATGTGGCCAGAGGGAGAGTCAGAACCGAGTGAGATCTTCGTCGAAGGTGAGTGCCGGGGGACCATCGCGTCGAGTGAACGTGGCAAGCACGGTTTCGGTTTCGATCCCTTGTTCGTTCCGGACGAGACGTCGGGCAGCGACCTGCACGGGGCCACGTTCGCCGAGTTGGGTGAGGCCACGAAGAACCGGATCTCGCATCGGGCTCGCGCGTTCCACGCACTCGCCGAGCGACTCCGATCGATCTCGGGGGACCTACCAGCCCCGTAAGTCGACCGGCCAGGTGTCGACGACTCGTGCGTCGGGGCCGCGCGTCAGGTCGTCCACGAGAAACATGGTCTCGTGCATGGCCACGGTCGGATCGACGTGTGCCGGACGCACCAGCACTCGCGAACCCAAAGCAGGAGATGCGGCATCCCCGAAACCGAGCGTCGTGTGTTCGTCGCTGCAGAACCACACGGACGCGCCGTCGACGGTGGGATTGCCGTGATCCATGCCGAGCGACTTGAGTCCGACATCGATCACGCTCCACGAGCCGGACGACCCGGGCGAACCCGTTCGAGAGATCACGGTGCCCACGACGAAGAGCGCTTGGCGGAACGGTAGATCGAGTGCGCCGTAATGCGTGTCCATCAGCGCATAACTTCCGGCCTGTACCTCGTTCACGCGTGACAGAACCGGATGATCCGGGTCATAGAGATCCCATGTTCCCGTTCCACCCGCCGAGACGATCGAGCAACGTTCGTCTCGCCCGACGGCTTCCACGACGTGATCGAACGTCTCGACCAACGTCGTCATCGACTCGAGAACCTTCGTGCGTTGTGAGTCGCGATCGGGCAGAGCCATGAGGTGCCCCTCGTAACCCATGACGCCGCGCACGACGAGTCCGAGAGATCGAGCGAGAGAGGCCAGGTCGCTGGC
>JBEDFW010000036.1:0-3252 GCA_041174985.1 Actinomycetota bacterium
GTGCGAGATGGAGTCCGGCGGCTCGACCCGGAAGCAGCTTGCCCGTCGACGGAGTCTGTCCGTGTCGAACGAACAGAACGAGAGTCGACGTCGGGGGCGCCGATCGGGGGGATTTCCGAGCGCTCATGGCGGATGCCAACCTAGTGGGGCCATGCCGAACGCGTCTCGTCCGTCCCGAGTTCTGGCCGAGCTCCACGACGAGGTCGTCGACTGCCGACGATGTGCTCGACTCGTCGCGTGGCGAGAAGAGGCGGCGCGCGAGAAACGGGCCTCGTATCGCGACCACGAGTACTGGGGGCGAGGTGTGCCGGGATTCGGCGATCCGGGGGCTCGGGTTCTCGTTCTCGGTCTGGCGCCGGCGGCTCACGGGGCCAACCGCACCGGTCGCATCTTCACCGGTGACCGCAGTGGCGACTGGTTGTACCGCGCCATGCATCGTGTCGGATTCGCCAATCAACCGACGTCCACGCATCGTGGCGACGGTCTGAAGTTGAAAGGCGCGTGGGTGACGTCGGCCGTCAAGTGCGCCCCGCCCGACAACAAGCCGTTGCCCGACGAGCGGGACGCGTGTCGAAGCTTTCTCCGTCGGGAGATCGATGCATTGACGAAACTGCGAGTGGTGGTGTGTCTCGGAGCCTTCGCCTACGAAGCGGCGTGCGCCGAATTCGCGGTCAAACCGCGTCCGAAATTCGGTCACGGCGCCGAGGCGACGTCACCGTCGGGTGTGGTGCTCGTGTGCTCGTTCCATCCGAGCCAGCAGAACACCTTCACGGGTCGACTCACCGAGGAGATGTTCGACGCGGTGTTCGCGCGCGTGGCCGATTTGGCGTCGGCCTAACGTTCGAGTGCTTGTTTGACGGCTGCGGCGGCCTGGGCGATGGCTTGTGTGCCGTCGTCGACGAATGCGCTCATCGAGAAGAAGCCGTGGATCTGTCCGTAGTAGCGAGTGAGGGTGCACGGCACTCCCGCAGCGATCAGGCGACGGGCGTACTCCTCACCTTCGTCACGCAGCGGATCGTATTCGGCGGTGATGACGAGAGCGGGTGGGGCCCCGACGAGTGCCGATTCGGGTGCACACAGTGGTGACACGCGTGGGTCGTCCTCGGAACCATGACCGCCGCTCAGGTAGTGATCGCAGAACCACTTCATGGAAGCCGCGGTGAGGCGATACCCCTCGGCGTTGTCGCGGTAACTCTGTGAACCGCGACGGGCGTCGGTGACGGGATAGATCAGCATCTGGTGACGCAGATCGACCGGACGAAGTTGTGCGACGACCGCAGCCAGATTGCCGCCGGCGGAGTCGCCACCCACGGCGATGCGTGTGGCGTCGACACCGAGACTCGCTGCGTTGGCGTGGGCCCAGCGAAGTGCGTTGAGCGAATCGGTGACCGGAGCCGGGAAAGGATGCTCGGGTGCGAGTCGATAGTCGACACTCAACACGGCGTGTCCCATGGCGTTGGTGAGTTTGCGGCACACGTCGTCGTGACTCTCGAGGTTGCCGAGCACCCAACCACCACCGTGGTAGTAGACGAGCAGGCCGATGTCGGTGCGATCGCTCGGACGGTAGAGGCGAACCGGCACACCCTCGGCGTCGAGATCGCGGATCTCGTGAACCGTCACCGCCGACGGAGTGATCATGGAGTCGAACCCGCGACGCGCCGTGACCGGATCCTGTGTCTCGAGTGCTGGAGCACCGAGCGATGCCATCGCCTCCAGCAGTGTCGCTGTCTGCGGATGCAGCGTCATGTCAGTGCGCGGCCGGGGCCGAACCGTCGGCCTTCTTCTTCGGCGGTGGAACACCGACCGACGGGCCCTTGTCGGCCCATTCGGGCCAGCGGCGTCGACTCACGATCGACAGAGTGCGCAACAACTTCATCGCGACTTCGTCCTCTTGCGCCGGACGGGCTTCGATCACACCGTCCTTGATCATGCGGTTGATGACTTCTTCACCGAGTTCGGTGCGCACGATCGTGAGCGTCCAGTCGTTGTCCTTGCCGATTCCACCGGTGGCGATGTCGGAGTGTTCGGCGGCGAAGTCGGGACAGCTCTTGCAGCCCTCACGCGTCCACTTGTGGCATTCCTTGAGGTCGATCTCGTGGTAGGAACCGTCCTTCATCCAGATCTGGAACACACCCTTGATGTTCATCTTCACCATGTCCTGCTTCTTCAGGCCGTACTTGGCCTCGAAGAGCTCGGGGAAGATGGCGTCGTCGAACGTCTTGGAGCACAGAAGTCCGATGTTGAACAAGAACGGCTTGCTCACCTTGCCGGCCTTGCGGTCCCACATCACCGGCGGTGACGAGGTCTGACAGCCCATGCCCACGAGGGCGAGACGTGACAGACCCTGTTCCTTGGCTTCGCGCAGGGCCAGGGGATTGGCGCAATAGGTGTAGCGCGAGCCGGCCGTGGCGAGAACTTCTTCTTCGTTGCGGGCGAGAACCGGCTTGGCTTTCCATGCGTCGTCGGGTTCGACACCGCTCACGAGCGCGGCTTCGATGTAGTCGTTCTGAAGGAGCCAGATGAGCATGGCCGAGACGAATCCGCCGTCCTGACCCTTCTCGTGAGCGACCTTGTCGCTGGCGCGTGTGAGAAGGAGTTGGCGCCAGATGCCGGCCATCTCGTCTGGTTCGCGAATCCGACCGAAGAGATGCATGTCGGCCGCGTTCTCCCACTGGCGAAAACGCGGACAGGCGCGGGTGCAGGTGGTGCATCCCTTCTCACCGTGGAGGCAGTTGTCGGCGCCGAGCTCTTCTTCGAGATGGAAGGGCTTGTACTTGCCCTCTTCGTGCTCGTAGCCGATCACGTCGTGCGGACAGGTGACCACGCAACCGGCACAACCGGTGCACAGACCCGTCGTGATGACCTCTTCGTACAGTTCCTTCCACTGCGCCGTCCAGCGCTCGGCTTTCGGGGTCGTAGGCTCGGTCATCGTCATGCGGCCAATCTAGGCCGTGAGCAGCGAAGCCCGGAGAGCCGGGCACCGATTCGGGGGTGTGTGGCGATGGGGATGGTCGGCGAGCGGGTCGTACGGACCGAAGATCCGGCCTTGGTGACGGGCCGAGCCACCTATGTCGACAACCTGGTGGTCGAGGGATCGGTACACGTGGTGTACGTGCGCTCGGCGATGGCGCACGCGCGCATCGTCTCGATCGACGCCACCGAGGCGCTCACCATGCCTGGCGTCCTCGGAGTGTTCACCCACGACGATCTCGTCGCCGACGGCATCGGACCGATCCCGATCGACATGCCGCT
>JBEDFW010000037.1:0-3647 GCA_041174985.1 Actinomycetota bacterium
CCCTCGCCGCACTCTTGTCGTTCGGAGCCGCGGTCGGATTCCTTCTCGGTGCCGGTGTCTCGGCCTGGCATCAGGATCGCCGCACTCCGCTCTCGCACGGCGTCGTGACGGCGGCGGTGGCCTACGTCGTACCTCAGACGGTCCTCGTGATCGTGAAGGTCGCACGCGGTGGCGAGGTTCGCTGGAGTGGTGTGCTCTTCAACCTCACCGTGGCCGTCGCCATGGGAGTCTTCGGCGGTTTTCTCGGCTCGTATCTGCAGGACCGAGGCATGCGCCCGGGGACGCGGAGGACCTGATGTCGATTCTCGTCGTCGACGTGGGCACCAGTGGTCTACGAGCCGCCGTGGTTCGCGACGACGCGACGGTGACTGCCCTTCATCACCGACATTTCCCTCCATCGACTCCGGCACCCGGCCTCGTCGAGTTCGATGCCGATGCGATGGCCCGTCTCGTCCTCGAAGTGGCTCATCTGGCCCTCGCCGACGGCGGATCGGTCGATGGTGTCGGCATCACTGCTCAACGGGCCAGCACCGTCGCATGGAGTCGGTCGACCGGTCGCGCGCTCGCACCGGCGATCGGTTGGCAGGATCTTCGTACGGTCGGTGACTGCATCGTCGCTCGAGCCGAACACGGACTCGCCCTCGCGCCGAATCAGACCGCGACCAAAGCGTCGTGGCTCCTCGCCCAGTTGGCCGATCACGATCGGTCCGACGTCTGCATCGGCACCGTCGAATCGTGGATCGCCTGGAACCTCTCGGGTACGGCTCGACTCCATGTCACCGATCACACGAACGCAGCAGTCACCGGTCTTGCGTCGTTCGTCGATGGCCCGCCGAGATGGAACGAACGCGTCGCATCACTCATGGGTGTCGACGTCGACATGCTGCCGGCGATCGTCGATTCGTCGGGGGTCGTCGGAGCGGCGAGCGCGCTGCCCGGTTCACCACCGATCGCGGCTCTCGCCGGCGACCAGCAGGCTTCACTCATCGGACAATCGTGCGTACGACCCGGAATGGCCAAGTGCACCTTCGGTACCGGAGGAATGTTCGACGTCGTGACTGGCTCTCGCCCACCGGCCACCCCCGACCGAACGACGCACGGAACGTTTCCGATCGTCGCCTGGAGTCGACGGGGCGAAGTCACGTGGGGTTCCGAAGCCATCATGTTGTCGGCCGGAAGTGCCGTCGAATGGTTGGTGACCGACATGGGGCTGGCGCCGTCCGCCGAAGCGACGCACGACATCGCCTCCACCTGCGCCACGACCGAGGGTGTCTACTTCGTTCCCGCTCTGCTCGGTCTGGCCACTCCACACTGGGACTACGGCGCGCGGGGTGGACTCTTCGGCCTGACCCGCGGCTCGTCGCGTGCTCATGTCGTGCGCGCCGTCCTCGAAGGTGTCGCGCACCGCGGCGCCGATCTCTGCGAGGCGGCGCTTGCCGACCACCCCGAACTCACGATCGACGAAATACGCGTCGACGGCGGCATGAGTCGCAACCCGACCTTCGTGGCGGCTCTCGCCACTGCCACCGCCCGTCCGATCAGCGTGTCGCCGGTGAGCGAGGCGACCACGCTCGGCGCGGCCTATCTCGCCGGCCTGGCCACCGGGCTCTGGCGGGACCTCGACGAGATCGGCGACTTGTGGCGGCCGGCCACGGTGATCGAGCCCGATCCCGGCGTCGACCGGGGCGCCGTGCGCGCCGAATGGGCCGAGGCTGTGACCCGAGTCGAAGGTTGGATACCCGACCTCTCGGCCCTCGACTTCTAGGCTGTACGAGTCCCAGACACGCCCGAAAGGACCAGCGGTGACAACCACTCCCCCGCGCCGACCGACGGCCGCCGACTCCGAACTTCTCGGCTTCGCGCAACAGGCCGAACTCGCCGCCCGTGACCTCTACCTGGCCGCCGTGGCCGCCGGATCCGGCGGAGACCAGACCCCGAGCATCGCTGCGCTCGCCGCTCATCACGACGCCGCCAGTCAATCGATCTCGGCGCTCATCGGCCGCGACGCTCCGCAGTCACGACTCGACTCCGTGTTCGACGCCTTCGAGAACGCCTTCTCCGGCGCCACCGAGGATCTCGCCTTGGCTGCGCACGAACTCGAGAACACCCTCGTGACCACTCACCTCTCGCTACTCGAGACTCTCGAGGGAACCGACGGTGTGGCCCTCGTGTCATCGGTGATCGTGGCCGAGGCCCGTCACGTGTCGGCGATGGCCGCTCTGGCCGGGCTCTCTCCGGTCGACGACACCGATGCCTTCTTGGTCACCCCCGCCACCATCGTCGCGCTGAGCCCGGAGAACTGATCGTGGACATGCAACATCTCTCTCGTCGTCGTTTCCTCGTCGCCGGAGGCGCGAGCCTCTCGCTCGGCGCACTCCTCGCCGCTTGCGGTGGTGGTGAATCGTCCGGTATCGCTCGCATCGGGCTCGCTCCCGACCCGGCCGAACTGCCCGACGCACCGGTCACCGACATCACTCTTCTGCGCACCGCGACCTCGCTCGAGTACAACGCGATCTTCGTGTACGAGGCCGCCGCGTCGGCCGGTTATCTCTCGGGCGACGCCGCCAAGTTGGCTTCTCGTTTCCTCGCCGATCACGAAGCGCACGCGCAAGCGACCGCCGAGCTCACCGTGAGTGCGGGAGGCAAGGCATTCAAGGAGCCGAACCCGCGCCTCCAGTCGATCTACGTCGAACCGGCCCTCGGTCTCATCGCCGAGGCCGACGACCCGGGTGCCGACGTCCTCGCTCTCGCATACGCCCTCGAAACCTTGGCCGGCGCCACGTACCAGATGTACACGCCGATGCTCCTCGACAAAGAGCTGCGTCGAGCGGCGATGGGAGTCGGCGAACAGGAGGCTCGTCACGCCGCCACTCTCGGTTCGGTCCTGAACCCCTCCCGCCTCGTGTCGTCGCAGGGTCTGTCGATCGCCGCCGAATACCGCGAAGAAGGAGATCCGGTGGCGTTCTACGCCTCACCGTCGGCCTTTGGCACCCAGTCACCCGTCCCGGTGACGCTCGGACCGGTCGGCGAAGGTGGTGGCCGAACCACGGTCAACCTCGAGACGCCGTACCTCAATTCGATGGCGTACGAATATCTCGACGGCGAATGACCGACCACGGTCCGATCACGCCGCCCTTACACTCTCCTCGACGGTGAGTCGACCGGGTGACCGCGGCGAAGGGATTCGCTGAGGAAAGTCGGGACTTCAAAGAGCAGAGTGCTGGCGCGAGCCAGGTGGGGGCGACCTCACGGACAGTGCAACAGAGAAAGTCCGCCGATGGCCGGGCAACCGGAACAGGTAAGGGTGAAACGGTGCGGTAAGAGCGCACCAGCGAACGGGGTGACTCGTTCGGCTCGGCAAACCCCACTCGAAGCAAGGTCGAGCAGAGGAGACGAGTGGCTCGCTCGTTCCGGGCAACCGGAACACTCCTCGGGTAGACCGCACAGATGGATGGTCACCGGTTCTTCGAACCACAGAATCCCGCTTACAGGTCGACTCACCGTCACCTGTCACCACTACCTTTCAGAGAATGAATCTGACCCGTGTGGCCCTCGACGACATCGACCTCTCCGACCCGGAGTTCTGGCTGAAGGACCGCAGCTTCCGTGAGGGTGCCTTCAAGACCCTCCGCGACGAGTCGCCGTTC
>JBEDFW010000038.1:0-3469 GCA_041174985.1 Actinomycetota bacterium
CTTCGTCGCTGAGCCAATTCCGGCGACGAACGGTCTCGTCCCGCATCATGGCGATGTGGGCCGCCGGACCTCCGAAGCCGATCACGCCGAGTTTGAGCATGAGGCGGGAAACCTCGACGACAGCGGATTTCATCACCACTATTGTCGTGCATGGCCCGTGGTGGAGCCGAGGTGAACACATGAATTCTGGGTTGACGACCGCCGGACGAGTGTCAGCCGTCCACCGATCAGCGTTGCACTCCTTCTCGAAGGAGCCACGATCCGAGATCGAACTGATCGCCGGGCACGGCGTCGCCGGTGATGCTCACTGTGGATCGACGGTTCGTCATCGATCACGAGTCGCCAAGGATCCGACAGCACCGAATCTGCGTCAGGTGCACCTGATCGCGAACGAGACGTTGTTCGACTTGCAGACGATCGGCTTCGACGTTCACCCTGGCGACCTCGGTGAGAACGTGACGACCGAAGGTGTCGATTGGACGAAGGTTCTCACTGGCACTCGCGTGGTGTTCGACGGTGGTTGCATCATCGAGATCACCGGACTTCGCAATCCGTGTTATCAGATCGACAGTTTCTGTCACGGACTTCTCGACGAAGTGCGATCCGTCGCCGCGGACGGAACGATCGATCGTCGAGCCGGTGTGATGGGAGTCGTGCTGGTGGGTGGACTTGTGTCCGCCGGAATCGAATTCCGCCTCGAACCCCCACCGCCAGGCGCAACAGCCCTGGTCGTCGTGTGATTTCCCATTCTCACCTGGTTCTCACCCAACCCTGATTCGCTTCTCACCCTGGTTTCGCATCATGAACTCGTCCCAGCCGAACCCCCTACGGCTGGGGCACCCAACCGATGGTGCGAAGCACCGGACAAGGAGAGAACGATGAAGGCACGCAAATGGATCGTGGCCGGCGTGAGCGCCGGTGTGTTGGCCGGTGGAGTCGCCGGTTTCATGGTGGCGGTTCCCGGTGGAGCCGGCGCCGCGGTGTCGAACACCGTGCAGGTGGCCGACAGCGAGACCAACGAGGCGTCGATCGCCCCGCAACACCATGGTCAACCCCACCTGACCCCCGAACAGCGCGCGGCGAAGTTCGAAGAAGTGTTGCAGTCACTGGTCGCCGCCGGCACTCTCGATGCCGCCGAGCTCGATGCGGTGATCACTGCGCTCACCACTCGCCCCACCACTCCGCCCACGGGTGAGCGTCCCGATCCGGTCACGATCATCACCACGCGTCTGCAGGGTCTGGTCGACAACGGAACCATCACGGTCGCTCAGCGTGACGCGGTGATCGCCACCTTGCAGGCCGCACGTCCCGACAACGACGGTGATGGCCAACACGACGATCACGACGGCCCGCGTGGACCTCGCGCCGAGCAGCGAGCGGCCGCACTGGCGACCGCCGCGCAGGTGATCGGTGTGACCGCCGACGAATTGAAGACGGCGTTGCAGAACGGCGACTCGATCGCCGACGTGGCCACGGCCAATGGTGTCGATCCGCAGGACGTGATCGATGCGTTGGTGGCTCAGGCGACGAACGAGATCACCGAACGCATCACCGACATGGTGAACGGAGTCCGTCCGGCCGACGCGCCGGCCGACCCCGCCAACTGAATCCAGTCATCCACTCACACGGTTTCCGCCCGCGGACAGCAGCCGCCCCTTCGGGGGCGGCTGTTCCCGTCCCGGGGCCGGTCACACCCGTTTCCTAGGATGGGCTCTCCATGACGTCCGGCCCGCACGACCCATCATTCCGGCCCGGACCGGTCGACCTGAGCGGTCTCAACCCGGCTCAGCGCGACGCCGCCGAACACGTCGACGGGCCACTTCTCGTGGTTGCCGGTGCCGGTTCGGGCAAGACACGCGTGCTCACCCATCGCATCGCCCATCTGATCGGGGCGCACGGAGTGCACCCGTCCAACATCCTCGCCATCACCTTCACCAACAAGGCCGCTGGCGAGATGAAACACCGCATCGAAGCCCTGGTGGGTCCGGTGGCGCGCTCGATGTGGATCTCCACGTTCCACGCGGCCTGCGTGCGCATTCTTCGCGTGCACGCCGAACGGCTCGGTTATCCCAAGACGTTCAGCATCTACGACCAGACCGACGCTCAACGCCTCACCGGCTACGTGATCCGCGACCTCGGCTTCGACACCAAACGCTTCACACCGCGTGCGGTGCACGCCGTCATCTCCAATTGGAAGAACGAGTTGCTCGGTCCGGGTGCCGCCGCCGATCGCGCCGCCCACATCTTCGATCGCAAACACGCCGAGATCTACAAGGAATACCAGGCGCGCCTGGTGCGGGCCGGTGCGATGGACTTCGACGATCTGCTCGTCGAGACCGTTCGACTGTTGCGCAATCATCCCGACGTGTTGCGGGAGTACCAGCAGAAGTTCAAGTACATCCTCGTCGACGAGTACCAGGACACCAACATCGCGCAGAACGAGATCGTGCTCATGCTCGCCGCCACCCATCACAACGTGTGCGTGGTGGGCGACACCGACCAGTCGATCTACAAGTTCCGCGGTGCCGACTACCGCAACATCATGCAGTTCCAGGACGCGTTCGACGACGTGGCCGTGGTCGTGCTCGAGCAGAACTATCGCAGTACGCAGAACATCCTCGATGCCGCCAACGCCGTCATCTCGCAGAACCTCGGTCGTCGACCCAAGGAGCTCTGGACCGAGACCGGTGCCGGCGACAAGATCGTGCGATTCCATGCCGACGACGAGAGCGACGAAGCCAACTTCGTCGCGCGAACCCTCGAGAAGTTGCAGCGGAACGGTCGCACCTGGCGATCGATGGCCGTGTTCTACCGCACCAACCCGCAGAGCCGAGCCGTCGAAGAGGCGCTCATGCGCTATTCGATTCCGTACAAGGTGGTCGGCGGCACCCGCTTCTACGATCGCAAGGAAGTCAAGGACGCTGTTGCGTATCTACGGGCGGCCGTCAACCCGCTCGACGAAGTGAGCGTCAAGCGCGTGATCAACGTCCCCAAACGAGGAATCGGCGACACCAGCCTGGCGCGCATCGACGTGTTCGCACGCGACAACTCGATGAGTTTCGTCGAGGCGCTGCGTCACTCCTCCGAAGCCGGTGTCACCGGGGCGGCGCGCAAGGGGATCGACTCGTTCCTCGCCGTGATCGACGAGTTCACCGGTCGACTCGACGACGGTCCGGGTGACGTGTTGCAGGCGATCCTCGATCGATCCGGTTATCTCCGTGAACTCGAGGAGGAACACTCGATCGAAGCCGACGGGCGGGTCGACAACCTGGCCGAGTTGATGGGCTCGGCGCGTGAGTTCGCCCGCATCGACGAATTCCTCGAACAGGTGTCGCTGGTGGCCGACACCGACGAACTCTCCGACGACGACCGGGTCGTGCTCATGACCATGCACGCCGCCAAGGGCCTCGAGTTCCCGGTGGTGTTCATCGTGGGGGTGGAGGAGGGATTGTTCCCGCACATTCGCGCG